>NZ_QRVW01000015.1:0-63148 GCF_003458855.1 Mitsuokella sp. AF21-1AC | reverse complement strand
TTAAGGTGCTACCACAGGTAATTGGCCCTTATAGGGCCAGAGCAAACCACCAGTTTAACTGGTGGTTTTGATTATATATGTTACAGGTAGACACACGAAGATACATATATGTTCTTTATGAAAGAATAATCGTGTCGCAATATTTATTTTTCAAGGATTCGAGGAGCCGGTAGGCCTTATGGGCAGGGCGTTCTGTGTCCTTTATATGCGTATTTCTTAGAAAAACAAAGAAAAATGGATTAAAGCTGATTTAAAAGTATATTAATTCCTGTGGATAAGAAAGAACCATTTTTTAGCACTGTTTTTTTTTTTGGATAAATGATATAATCCTCGCAACGAAAAGAAAACGAAGTTAGTGACACGATTTTGGTTGGGGATATGAGCAAGCGTCCGGAAAGGAGAGCCGCGGCAGAGGACCATCTGTAATTGCATAAGACTATCGCATTGCTAATGGAAACCTTTTTGCGCTTTGGGTGTGTTTGTAAGGAGCGTACGACATGAACGGGGATTCCAGGTCATTGATTCAGAAGCCGGAAACTGCTGTCTTGTATGGATTCACGACAGATTCTCTGGCTTCTTTTTGTGTGCTCCTTTCACAGATGATGATGTAAAGGAGATTGCGGGGATATCATGAAACATGCAGGACGGATGAATAAAAAACTGACAATGGCCATTTTGCTGGCCCTGACACTCGGGACGAGTCTGCCGGTATATGCCGAAACGGTTAAGGATCAGACACTGACAAAAGGGGACTGGACGCTGGAGGAAAAACTGGACATAGAAAACAGCACGGTTACGGCGGATACAGTTTCCCTGGATGGCAGCAGCATTTCCGAAGACGAAACTTATGTAACAACCGGTCCTGTAGAAATCAAGCAGTCTACCCTTGAAGGGAAAAATGGTATTACGTTTTCAAATCTCAAAGTCCAAGCTTTTAATGGGCAAGGATATTATCCTGATCCAGATCATGCGGTGGGACTTCAGGGATCCACTCTGTCAGGAAAGGTTATTACCATCGAGGGGGCTTCTTTGGCCCAAAACAACGGGGCGTCGCAACTGAACGGTCTATATGCGGAGCCAGGGGATGATTATGCGGATGATTCTGTTAATCAGAAAAAGCTGAAAAATCATCTAATAACAGATAAACTCCATATTGATGGAGTAAAGAGCAATACCGCACAGGAGGTATATGGTGCTTTACTAGGAGCTGTCGAACTGCGTCCTTATACAAAGGACGGCAAGACCAACGTGATCGTTGAGAATGTAGAAAATACCACGGACAGTCCAGAGGGAACTCTAGCCTTTGGACTGGTGAATACCCTGGGATTGATAAACATTTTCAATCCTGACCAGAGCAAAGATATCCCCTTTGTGGTCACTGGGAAAACCCAGATCCGGAACATTTCTTCCACCAAAGGCTCGGCCGTGGGGACTGTTTTGGATGGGATATCTAGATCTGATATGGATCACAGCCACACGGATTTCCATGAGCTGGAAATTTCGGATATCCATGGCGGAGATTTGTCCATAGGCCTGTACGGCGGCACGGGTGTGGTCAATGTGGGGAATGCAGACATCAACATGACGGGAAAGGATAATGAGTATGCCGGTCTATATACCGCTTCTGCTCCGGATTACAAGTCGGCGACTCTGCAGCAGTTTGCCATTGCAGGACCTTTCTTTGGAAAAATCAATTTCAACAATCCGGAGGGGAATTATATCATCAATGGGAATGTGGTTGCCGATGCGGGGAATCAGCTGCATATTGATAAAGCATACTATCAATATTATAAAAGTCAATTGGATGATCCTGACATAAACGAGGGTCAAAAAGAATATGCAGAAGCTTATCTAAAAGGGTTGGAGACAACCATTCAAACCATCAAAGACCGTCAATATGGGAGCATCAACCTGGCTGGACATCTGAAACTGTATGGGGATGTCTATGCCAAAGATGGAGGCAGCGTGAATCTCCATCTCCAGGATGGCAGCTATTTTGAAGGCCAGGCCGATGATTATGCGGATTTTGACGCTGCCGGGCAGCTGACTCCCCGCCAGGTGGATGTGTCTTCTGATTTGAATAAATCCGCGCTGGGCCATCGGTACGGTTGGAAAAATCAGGCAGATACGGCTTATGCCACGTACGGCGTCCCCCGCTTGAATGCCGGTACCATCAACCTGACCATGGACCCCGGCAGCAAATGGCAGACCCGGGGCAAGAGCTTCATTACCTCGCTGGATTTCAATCATGGCGGTCTGGTGGATACCCGGAAGGGCCATGGAGTATCCGTTACTATTGGCAAGCTCACTGGGGAGGGTGGCACCTTCCTCATGGACTTTTCCAAGGATGCGGCCAAATCCGATATGCTCTATGTAAGGGACCTGAGCCAGTCCGGGATCCAGCACATCCAGGCCTATCTCCAGCCGGACACCAAAGTGGAAGAACTGAAGGGCATCCGCTTTGCCACCACCGGCGGGGATGATTACAACCGGGATCCGGCCGCCAAATTCGATGTGAGCCTGGCCAAGGATCAGGGCATCAACAACGTTACCTTAAAAGTGAAGAACGAGAAGTTCACCCCGGAAGATACCGCTGCCAATGAAAAATTCAACGGGGGCAAAAATGGTATGGGCACCTACAAGCCCGGCAACGACTATGTAACGGCGACTTTTTCCGGTAAAGGGTTTACCAAGGAAGTCCCGGATCAGGAAAAGATCATGACGGATGCCATGGCTGGGAAACAGACCACCGATGACGCAGGGAATCTCCTGCCGGAATACCTGAAGACCAAAACCATCGAAAACCCGGTGAAGGATGGGACGAACTGGTTTATTGACACAGCAGTGCTCATGCCTTCTGACAGTGGCAAGATTATCAAGAAATCCAGCCAGCTGGACTACACGGATGCTGTCTATGGCATTTATACAGATACGCTGAACAAGCGCCTTGGTGAAGCCCGCTACAGCGCAGACGGCGACGGCATGTGGGCGCGTGTGCGTCATGACCGCCTGGGAAGGGAAGCGTTGTACGACGCCCGGAACACGATGACAGAGCTCGGGTATGACTGGACGCGCGCGGAAACGGCTTCCGGCCGGCATATTCAGGGCGCAGCCTTTGATTTGATGAACGGCAGTGCCGATTATAAGGAACTGGATGGCAACAGCGATGTCAAGCGCTACGGTGCCTGGTTCTACGATACGCGACTTGGCAACGATGGCCATTACACGGACCTTGTTGCCAAATACGGCCGCCTGTTCAATAAATTCAACTTGCTGCAGGATAACGGCATGCCGGTGCAGGGCGATTACCACAACAATTATTATTCACTGAGCCTGGAATACGGACGCAAGGTGCCGCTCTCCTCTTCCTGGTACATCGAACCGCAGGCACAGGCCCAGTACACGTATCTGGGCAGCACGGATTACCATACGACGCAGGGATCCCGCGTCCATTTGGCCGGCACGGACAGCTTCATCAGCCGCCTCGGTTTTCGCCTCGGACAGGATATTGGTAAGCAGTCGACGTTCTACATCAGCGCGGACTTCCTGCACGAGTTCCTCGGCAATCAGGATGTTTCGGCCAGCGACATGACGGGCCGCATGAACGTTACAGGCCATAATGACGGCAGCTGGTATGATGTAGGACTCGGCCTTACGACGCATCTCAACAAGGATACGTATGCCTTCCTCAATTGTGATAAATCCTTCGGTCCGAAAATCGAACACACCTGGTCCATGGAAGCCGGCATCAACTGGCAGTTCTGACTTTGCCTTACAGTCATGCAGGAAACTTTCTTGCATGGCTTTTTGTGTGTAATAACGTATGGATATCAGGAAATAAAGAATCTTATAACTTATCACAAAAGACGCTTTGCCACTGTTTTGGTGCGGGAAATACTCTGCATACATGTTGGTTTGCAAGATGTGAATTTTAGAGTACAATTAAATTGTGTATGTAGGAGATTTACATGGAGGCAAAGAAAGTCAAATGCATTTGAATGAATTGAATATCGGCGAGAGCGCCGTGGTGCGTTCGGTCGGAGGCGAGGGAGCGCTGCGGCAGCACTTCCTTGATATGGGCGTGATTCCGGGGGCACATATCACGCTGGTGAAGTTTGCGCCGCTCGGGGATCCAATCGAATTTCGCATCCATGATTATGAGCTGACGCTGCGCGTCGATGATGCAAAGAAAATCGTGGTCGAGATGCTCGAGGCGGAGGACCTGCCGCAGCAGAAAAAGGCGGAAGTGACGCATGAGCCGACGGATCATCCGGGGCTCGGCGAGGGCGGACGTTACCATGTGCGGCAGGGGGAGAATCCTTTGCCGGATAATCAGCTGCTGACGTTTGCGCTCGCGGGCAACCAGAACTGCGGCAAGACGACGCTTTTCAATCAGCTGACGGGCTCGAACCAGCATGTCGGCAATTTTCCCGGCGTCACGGTCGACCAGAAGAGCGGCTCGATCCGCAATCACCGCAATACGCTCATCACGGACCTGCCGGGCATCTACTCGATGTCGCCGTATACGGATGAGGAGATTGTTTCGCGTGAATTCATCTTGCGCGAGCAGCCGACGGGTATCATCAACATCGTCGATGCGACAAATATCGAGCGCAATCTTTACCTGACGCTGCAGCTTATTGAGCTCGACCGGCCGATGGTGCTCGCGCTCAACATGATGGATGAGCTCACGGGCAACGGCGGCTCGGTCGATATCAACGCGATGGAGTCGCTCTTGGGCATTCCGGTCGTGCCGATTTCAGCGGCCAAGGGCGAGGGCATCGAGGAGCTCGTCGAGCATGCGCTGCATGTGGCGCATTATCAGGAGCAGCCAGGGCGCATGGATTTCTGCGATGCCAACAGTCATCGCGGCGCAGTGCATCGCTGCCTGCACGGTATCATGCATCTCATCGAGGACCATGCAAAGGATGCACGCATCCCGCTGCGCTTTGCGGCGACAAAGGTCGTCGAGGGCGACCATCGCGTCATCGAGGCGCTGCAGCTCGACCAGAATGAAAAAGAGATGATCGAGCATATCATCTGCCAGATGGAGAAGGAGCGCGGGCTCGACCGCGCGGCAGCCATCGCCGACATGCGGTTTTCTTTCATCGAGAATCTGGTGAACCGCACGGTCCACAAGGCGCACGAGAGCCGCCAGCATGAGCGCAGCCGCCGCATCGACAAGGTGCTGACGGATAAGTATTTGGCCATCCCGTCGTTCGTCGCCATCATGAGCATCGTCTTCTACCTGACGTTCAACGTCATCGGTGCGGGCCTGCAGGACCTCATGGCGGCGGGCATCGGCGTGCTGCAGGATGTGGTGGATGCGGAGCTTTCGGCCTGGCAGGTCAATGCGGCCATCCATTCGCTCGTCATCGACGGCATCTTCACGGGTGTCGGCACGGTGCTCTCGTTCCTGCCAATCATCGTGACGCTCTTCTTCTTCTTGTCGCTGCTGGAGGATACGGGCTACATGGCGCGCATCGCCTTCGTCATGGATAAATGGCTGCGCAAGATCGGCCTTTCGGGCCGCAGCATCGTGCCGCTACTCATCGGTTTCGGCTGCAGCGTGCCGGCCATCATGGCGACGCGCACGTTGCCGTCGGAGCGTGACCGCCGCATGACGATCCTGTTGACGCCTTTTATGAGCTGCTCGGCGAAACTGCCAATTTATGGCATGCTCATTGCAGCCTTCTTCGGCAATTACGGCGCGCTGCCGATGATCATCCTGTATTTTGGCGCGATGTTCGTGGGCATTCTCATCGCGCTTCTCGGCAAGAACAGTATCTTTAAGGGAGAGGCCGTGCCGTTTGTCATGGAGCTGCCGAATTACCGCATGCCGGGCTGGCGCAATGTGGGCCAGTTGCTCTGGGAGAAGTCGAAGGACTTCCTGGAGCGTGCGTTCTCCGTCATCTTCGTTGCGACCATTGTGATCTGGTTCCTCGAGACGTTCAATTTCCGCCTCGACATGGTGACGGACTCTTCGGAGAGCATCCTGGCTTCGGTGGCCGGTTTAATCGCGCCAATCTTTGCGCCGCTGGGCTTCGGTGACTGGCGCATTTCGACGGCGCTGATCTCGGGCTTCATGGCCAAGGAGAGCGTCGTTTCGACGCTGACGGTCCTTTTCGGCACGACATCGCTCAATACGGTGCTGACGCCACTGACGGCCGCGTCGCTCTTGGCGTTCTGCCTGCTCTACACGCCGTGTGTTGCGGCAATCGCCTCGGTCAAGCGGGAGCTTGGCACGGCCTGGGCCGTCTGGGTCGTCGTGTTCCAGTGTATCGTCGCCTGGATTGTTTCGTTTATCGTCCATACAGTTGGTTCGTTGCTTTGATTCCAGGGCAGTAAATATGACACAAAAAACGCGCCTGTGCCGCCTTTGCGGTCACAGGCGCGTTTTGCGCTTGCACGATCAATCTTCTACGTCACGTGTCTCCAGATAGAAGAAGAACGCGGTGACGAAGATGGCCAGAACGAGCCAGACATAAGACGGAATCATAAAACCTCCTGTCGATAAAGGCTGGGGGTAGAACGGTAGCGCCTGTTTAAAGATGTCTCTTTAATCATGCTGTAATTCTAAATTACGGGATGTATCTGAAAAATAGCTGAAAGAATCATGCTCTATAGCCGAGGAAAAATCTTTTTGTTATAATGAAGGGGAAGTATGATTTTTGCTGGAAAGGGTGGTCTTATGTATACGCTTGCAACGGATGAATTTCAGGGCAAGAAGCCGCAGATCCATGAGGAAGCTTTTGTCGCACCGCAGGTCTTCCTGGCCGGCGATGTGCGCGTCGGGCGCTTCTCGAGTCTCTGGCCCGGTGTCGTGGCGCGCGGCGATGTCAATTACATCGAGGTCGGTGAATGCTCGAACGTCCAGGATCTCGTCTGCCTGCATGTGGCTGATGAGAATCCCTGCATCATCGGGGATTATGTGACGATCGGCCACGGCGCCGTGGTGCATGGCTGTGAGATTGCGGATCACGTGCTCATCGGCATGAACGCGACGGTGCTGACGGGCGCGAAGATCGGCCGCGGGTCGATCATTGCGGCGGGGGCGCTGGTCCGCGAGAACCAGGTGATCCCCGAGAATTCGCTGGTCGTCGGCGTGCCGGGCAAGGTCGTGCGCACGCAGGACCGCATCGCGACGATCCATGCGCAGGCCATCAAGTATAAATGTGAGTGGGCCATCGCATACGGCGTGAAGCCCGATATTGAGGGTGAGCGCTATCACGGCGAAAAAATCATCTGACGATGACGGCACTCCAGGCTTCGAGCAGCATCGGCATGCGCCAGCGGGCGTTGGCCGGGCTCGTCGAGGGCATGGCGTGGAAGTCGATGTCCTCGCGCTTCAAGAGGTCTTTGTTGAAGCGCTTGAAGGCCTGGGCGGATTTGCCGCCGTTGAAACAGATGGTGTGAAGATTTGGATACGTTTGGAGCAGGGCAGTGAAATCATTGCCCTGCTCATTTTGTATGGCGGAGTCGAGGCTGCCGGCGCGCTCGCAGGTGCCGATGGAGTCCCAGAGGGCGATGTGGTGGCGCAGGAGCATCCGGAGCCTTTCGGGATAGGCGGCGGGCAGTGTTTCGCCGAGCAGTGTGGCCATCATGGGCCAGAAGCGGTTCTGGGGATGGGCGTAGTATTGCTGTTCCTGCAGCGATTTGACGCCGGGCATGGAGCCGAGGATCAGGGTGTGGCAGGCGTCGTCAATGCTAGGCGGAAAGCCGATACAGAGCATCGGGGTCAGTCCTTTCTTATCGATTGGCGAAGGCGGCCTTGAGGTGCTCGAGGCCGTTTTCGAGGGCCTGCCACGGGCAGGCGATGTTGATGCGCTGGAAGTTGGAGCCAGCGGGGCCGAAGATGTGGCCGCTGTCGAGCCAGAGGTTGGCCTTGTGGACAATGATGTCGTCGAGTTCTTCATCGCTGAGGCCGTAGGCGGAGAAGTCGAGCCAGAGGAGGTAGGTGCCTTCTGGTTCGATGAGCTTGACTTTCGGCATGTTTTCCGCGAGGAAGGCCTTCGTTTTCTGGTAGTTCGTCTCGATGTAAGTGAGGAGTTCTTTGAGCCATTCGCCGCCGTGTTCGTAGGCGGCCTGGGCGGCGAAGAGTCCGAGGGAGTTGGGCTGGCTGTAGCCGGCGGCGAGGACTTCAGCGCGGAATTTCCGGCGCAGCTTGTCGTTCTCGATGAAGATGTTCGAGACTTGCAGGCCCGCGAGGTTGAAGGTCTTGGACGGCGAGGTGCAGGTGATCGTGCGTGCGGCGATTTCCGGGGACAGGGAGGCGAGCACCGTGTGGCGGAAGCCCGGGCGCACGAATTCATGGTGGATCTCGTCGGCGACGATGAGGACGTCGTGGCGTGCGCAGATCTCAGCGATGCGCAGCAGCTCGTCCTTCGTCCAGACGCGGCCGGCCGGGTTGTGCGGGCTGCAGAGCAGGAAGAGCTTGACGTTGCCGCTCTTGATCTTCTGCTCGAAGTCCGCAAAGTCGATTTCGTAATGGCCATCCTTCAGGACGAGCGGGCTGTTGACGAGCTGGCGGCCGTTCTGCTCGATGACTTCTGTGAATGGATAGTAGACGGGCTGCTGCAGGAGCACGCCGTCGCCGGGCTTCGTGAAGCAGCGCACGGCAGCGGCCAGGGCGAAGACGACGCCCGGCGTCATGATGAGGGCGCGGGTGCTCGGCGTCCAGCCGTGATGCTCCGTCATCCAGTTCACGATGGTTTCCTTATAGGATTCCTTGGGATCGGTGTAGCCGAAGATGCCGTGCTGGACACGGCGCGTGAGTTCGTCGATGACGGGCTGCGGCGTGCGGAAGTCCATGTCAGCGACCCAGAACGGCAGGATGTCTTTGGGGTAGCCGCGCTCAACGGCAAAGTCGTATTTGAGGCAGGATGTGCCGCGGCGGTCGATGATTTCATCAAAATTTATGGTCATGAGGATTCCTCTCTTTCTTTTGGAGTTGGCTATCAGCCGTTCAGCGCCTGGCTGAGGTCAGCGATGAGGTCTTCGGCGTCTTCGATGCCGACGGAAAGGCGCAGCAGGCGGTCGTCAAGTCCCGTGCGCGCCAGGAGTTCCTGCGGCATCTCGGCATGGGTCTGGGCCAGCGGATACGTGAGCAGGCTCTCGACGCCGCCGAGGCTTTCGGCAAAGGCGATGAGGCGGATGCGCTCGAGCATGGCCTTGGCAAGTTCCGGCGTTTTGACCTTGAAGGAAATCATGCTGCCGTTGCCCGTGGCCTGACGCTGCTGGAGCTCGTGCCCCGGGTGCGAGGGCAGGCCGACGTAGTAGACGTCCGTGACGTTTTCCTGCGTGGTCAGCCATTCGGCGATCTTCTGGGCATTCTGTTCCTGACGCTCGACGCGGAGGCCGAGCGTCTTGATGCTGCGCAGCAGCAGCCACGAATCCATTGGCGAGAGGTTCGGTCCCTCGGATTTGATGAGGAGCTCGAGCTTCTGGCCGTAATCGGCGTTGCGGTCCGCGATGGCGATGACACCGGCGATGATGTCGTTGTGGCCGCAGAGGTATTTCGTCGCGCTGTGTACGACGATATCGGCGCCGAGCGTCAGGGGCTTCTGGAAATGCGGCGAGAGGAAGGTGTTGTCGACGGCGAGCAGGGCGTGGTGTGCATGGGCCAGCTTTGCGAGGGCCGCGATGTCGCTGATGCGCATCATCGGGTTCGACGGCGTCTCGATGAAGAGCAGGCGCGTCTTGTCCGTGATCTTTGCTTCCGTGGCGGCGAGGTCGGAGGTGTCGACGTAGTCATAGGTCAGGCCGTAGGCACTGTAGATGTCGTTGACGAGGCGTACAGTGCCGCCGTAGAGATCCTCGGAAAGCAGGATGTGGTCGCCGGGCTGCAGCAGGTGCAGGGCCATGTTGATGGCGGCCATGCCCGAGGAGAGTGCCCAGGCGCGTTCGCCGCGCTCGAGGCGGGCGAGCGTGAGCTCGAGTTCATGGCGCGTCGGGTTGTCCACGCGGCCGTAATCGTAGCCGGTGCTCTGCTTGAAGCCGGGATGGCGGTAGGTGGCCGAGAGGTAGATGGGGTCGCTGATGGCGCCAGTTGCATCATACTGATGACAGCCGTGTACTTCGAGGGAAAAATCTTTCATGACGTACTCCTTTTCGCTGTATATTCATTTACATATTAAACAAGTATGAAATATTAGCTATATTATAAGGGCTGGGAAAGGAGATGTCAATTGCGGTTTTGGCATTTCAGCAGGGCAGGGGCACGAGGGAGAGTGCGCCTTTTTCCGCCTGGAAATTCGCGCTCGTGAGATCGGTGAGCTCTGTCAGCCGCGCTTCGACGTCCTCGGGCGGCACCAGCAGATGCAGTGTGACAGCTTCACCGTAATCGCTCTCGCCGTGGCGAATCTCCTGCTGGCGCAGCCAGTGCTCGACCGTGGCGAGCAGGTCGTAGCCGACGGTGACGGCGATTTCCTGGAACGGCGTCATGGCGATGCGCGTCGCGGCCTCGATGCCGAGTACGGCTGCGTGGCCGTAGGCGCGGATGAGCCCGCCGGCGCCGAGTTTGATGCCGCCGAAATAGCGCGTGACGACGATGACGACGTCGGTCAGCTCGTTCTTCTTGATGGCTTCGAGGATGGGGTTGCCAGCCGTGCCGCCCGGCTCGCCGTCGTCGTTTGATTTCTGCTTGTCGCCGCGAGGCCCGAGTACCCAGGCTGAACAGTTGTGGCGCGCATCGAAATACTTCTTTTTCATGGCCTGCACGAATTCCCGTGCTTCTTCCTCTGTCTCGACGTGGCGCAGGTGCGTGATGAATTTGGATTTCTGGATTTCGTAATTCGTGACGAGCGAGTCGTCTGTTTCCTGTATGGTACGATATGCTTGCATACGGCACTTCCTTTCGTGGTCATTTTCTACATTATTATAATATGAAATGCCTCAAAATGTATAGAGCGGCCCATGGGAAGCGTTTTCTTAAAATTTAATTTCCTCAGCTATGGTAATTCGATTCGTTTTGTAGTATCCTTTAGTAGAAATAATGGAAGTGTCGCGGATGGCATTGCTATACAAATCACAAATCGAAGCGGCACTGGGAAGGTTGTGTTATTAAGGTCATGAACGAGTCGAAAATGAACAGAGGGCTGAAAAATCGTCATCTGCAGCTGATTTCCCTCGGCGGAGTCATCGGCAGTGGCTATTTTCTCGGTACGGGGTATGTCCTCGAAAAAGCAGGCCCAGCTGCGATACTTGCGTATCTTCTGGGTGGCGTCATCGTATTGTGCGTCATGCTTTGCCTGGCGGAACTGGCTGTCGATAAGCCGGTTTCGGGTTCTTTTGTCACGTACGCAAAGGAGCATATTTCCTCGACCTGGGCGTGTGGAGTGGGCTGGGCCTACTGGACGACCTGGGTGGCGTACGTTCCGTCGGAGATGATTGCCGCTGGCATCATCATGAATCATTTCTTGCCGGAAGTCAGTCAGCTCTGGTGGGCTGTCTTCTTCGGACTCCTGGTGACAATCCTGAATCTGTTTCATGTCGACAAGTTCGGCGAGAGCGAGTTTTGGTTATCCCTGATCAAGATCATAGCACTCGGTGCGTTCAGCATCGTAGCGGGCCTCATCTGTCTTGGCCTCATCGGTGATCAGGGGTACATCGGTACGAAAGTCCTGCTCGGAGGCGGCGGCTTTGCACCGAATGGCTACTGGTCCATCGTGCTGACCATGGTCATCATCCTCGTCAATTTCCAGGGAACGGAAATCATCGGCCTGGCAGCCGGGGAATGCGAGAAACCGGAAAAGAGCATCCCGATTGCTGTGCGCAATGTGACGTGGCGCATCATCGCGCTCTACATCATCCCGATTTCCCTCCTGATCTCGATTTTGCCATGGGATCAGGCTTCTCTGGAGGAAAGCGTCTTTGCAGCCGCTGTCTCGCAGTATGGCTTTACGCACTTCGGTGCATTCTTCGCGTTCGTCATCCTGACGGCCGCCATCTCGTGCTCGAATTCGGGCCTCTACGGTGCCGCACGGGCCCTGCATGCGCTGGCCCGCATGGATATGGCGCCGCACACGCTCGGCCACATCAACAAGAACGGCATGCCGTCGCGTTCCATCCTCGTTTCAATCTGTGCCTGCTGGGCCGTCATCCTGCTCTATTCGTTCAATCCGGATTCGGCGCTTTACACGTATCTGCTCGCGGTTTCGGGCTTTACGGGCGCCATTGCCTGGATCTCGATCTGCTGGAGCCAGTACCGCAGCCGCAAGCAGCGCATCGCTGCAGGAACGGTGGGCAAGCTTCGCTATAAGACGCCGTTCTTCCCGTACGTGACGCTCTTCGGCATCTGGGCGCAGGTATTCTGCCTCGTCGTCATGGTCTTTGATCCGGATCTCCGGGAATCGCTTTATGCCGGCCTGCCGATGCTCCTGATCCCGATGGCCTGCTACCGTCTGCGTCAGCGCCGTCGTGCGGCCAGTGCAGCCCGGGTATTCCACTGAAAACAGTTTACGCTTTCATGACAAGCGAGCAGCAGCTTGAATTCTTCTTGGATTCGGGCTGCTGTTTTTATTTTATGATTGTTATCTTTAGCTTTAAAAAGATATAACATTTATTTACATAAATAAGCTCTTTTTATATAATAAAAACAGTTTGAGGCTTAAAATGATCGGTTTTATTAATTGGTCAGTTGGGAATAGGGGATGACGGTTTTGTATCCAATGAAATTGCAGGCACCGCTCAAGGACTATATCTGGGGCGGCACGAAACTCAAGACGGATTATGGCAAGCAGACGGATCTCGACAAGGTGTCGGAATCGTGGGAGCTTGCCTGCCACAAGGACGGCATGAGCATCATCGCAAATGGTCCGGAGAAGGGCCGCACGCTCAAGTCGTATCTCGATGAGGCCGGTCCGGCGGTGCTCGGCGAGCGTGCAAAGAAGTTCCCGTATTTCCCGCTGCTCATCAAGCTCATCGATGCCAAGGACAATCTCTCGGTGCAGGTGCATCCGGACAACGCCTATGCGATGCGCGTCGAAGGCGAGTTTGGCAAGACCGAAACGTGGTACATCGTCGACTGTGAGCCGGGCGCGACGCTTATTTATGGCTTCAAGCACGAGATCTCGAAGGAAGAGTTTGAGCGCCGCATTGCCGATAATATGCTGCTGGAGGTTTGCAATCAGGTGCCGGTGCACAAGGGCGATGTCTTCTTCATTGCGTCGGGGACGCTGCATGCCATCGGCAAGGGTATCATCATCTGCGAGATTCAGCAGAATTCAAATACGACATACCGTGTCTACGATTACGGCCGTGTCGGCAAGGATGGCAGGCCGCGCGAGCTTCACGTCAGGAAGGCCATCGATGTCACGAGCCTTGAGCCTGTCAGGGAGCGGCCGCAGATAGAGGCTGTCATCGATATCTTTGCGGATACAAAAGCGCGCCTGCTGGCTTCGTGCGAGTATTTCACGGTGTACGAGCTCGAGGTGGACGGCACGAGCCATCTGACGGCAGGCAGGGATTCGTTCCAGAGCTTCACGGTGCTTGACGGCGAAGTGACACTCAAGGCCGGCGCGGCGGAGCTGAGCTTCAAAAAGGGCGAGTCGTCGTTCCTGCCCGCAGGTCTTGGCGACTACACGCTTTCCGGCAAGGCCAGCCTGATCCTGAGCAAGGTCTGAACCCTGGGGCTGATGGCCGTTGCTGTTTGCTGGACAGATGACAGAGAAAAGAAAAAGGCTGACTGCAGCTTCTGGCGCAGTCAGCCTTTTCAAACGTAGTAAAAAGGGATGAGGATATGATTAAATATCAGGAAATCGCAAAGGATTTGCGAAAAAAAATCCAGACGGGCATCTATAAATCCGGCGCGCAGCTCGCCTTGGAGCGGGAGATGTGCGAGCATTACGGTGTCAGCCGTATTACCATAAAGAAGGCGGTTGATGAGCTCGTCAAGGAAGGGCTTGTCGTGAAGAGACGCGGCGATGGCACTTTTGTCAAAGGCCTGGCACATGAGGATGTCTGTGAAATCAGCATGGCAGACCATTTTTCCGGGTTTTCCAAGAGTTTTGCCGGTCATGATGTCACGACAGAAATCGTGCGCTTTGATATCATTCATCCGGAGTCTGAGACTGCGTCAAAACTTTGTATTGCGACGGATGATTTTGTCTATGATATTGTGCGCTTGCGTCGGCTGGACGGACGCCCTGTCGTAGTTGAGTACACGCAGATGCCGATCGAGCTCATTCCTGGAATCAAGCGGGATATCCTCGCTCACTCGATCTATCAGTACATCGAGCAGCATCTTCATTTCCGGATTCAGTCAGCGCATCGCCTGATTCGTGCACTGCTGCCGACTGGGCAGGAGGAAGAACTGCTTGACATCGAGCATGGCAGCCTGCCCATCCTGGAGGTTGAGCAGATCGCATTCCTTGATGACGGCCGCGCTTTTGCCTACTCCCGGATTCACCATCGCGGTGACGAGCAGGCATTTCGTGTCATCAGCATTCGCTGAGCTGCAGCGGATGCGACGTCTTTGATCTCATGATGGATTTTCTTCCTGTGTGTGTGTTGCCCCTTCCTGCTCATCGGGCAGGGAGAGGTAGCTGCGGATGGCGGCAATCTCGTCGGCGATGAAGAGGCCGGCGGGGGATTCGCGGATCATGACGGCCTGGAGCTGGCGGCTCTGTTCTTCCTGGTCGTCGCTGCGCAGGTTCGCGGGGTCCGCGGCGGCCCGTGTCAGGGCGATGGCGCGGTGCTGGGCTTCGGCGTATTCATGGGTCTTGCGGACAACTTCGGTGACTTCATCGTAGCAGGAGTCGTTGAGCGAGAGCGGCGGCGTGTGTTTTTCAATGCGGTCTGCCAGCTGCTGGCTGTCCTGTTCGAGCTGGGAGAGGCGCAGGTAGGTCGTCTGGATGCTGATGTTGTCTTCCTTGAAGTTCTCGAGGATCTGATGGTACCACTGCCAGTTGTGGTCAAGGCTGTCGATGTCTTTCTGGTAGCTTTCGTACCAGTCGGCGAAGGTCTGCTGTTGTTCCATCAGGGCGTAGCGTTCCTCGGGGCTCATGGTGTTCTCGGCATGGTGCCGGGTGCTGGGCCAGGCGAAGAAGACGACGGCGCTCGCGAGGCAGAGCACGACGAAGAAGCAGAAGAATACCTTGCGGCTCGGGATGTAATGATAGAGCAGGGCCAGCAGGATGATGGCGACGACGGCGCCGATGAGCAGAAGCATGAAGTTTCCCTCCTAAATACATTTCATACATTGTACATGTTCCTATTCTATCATAAAGTATGCGGCAGGGACAGGGCAGCCCTTGCGGGATGGGGTGGAAAGGGATATACTGTTGTTCATCAAGGATGTGATAGATTGAAACGTAAATTTCTCAGCAATTTCTGGCAGTTGTTCCGCGGCTATTGGAGCTCGGAACAGAAGTGGAAGGCCCGTGGCCTCCTGGCCTTCGTCATCGTCTTGAATTTTGCTTCGGTGTATCTGCTCGTACGGCTCAACAGCTGGTATAATGTCTTTTACAATGCGCTGCAGCAGTATCAGTCGGAATCATTCTGGCCGCTCATCGGCGAGTTCACGGGGCTGGCTTTCCTGTATATCATCCTGGCTGTTTATGCCATTTACCTGCGGCAGATGCTGCAGATCAAATGGCGTACGTGGATGACGGACCGTTACATCGGCCGCTGGATGAAGAATCAGGTCTATTATCGCCTGCAGGTTTTAAAGAGCGATACGGATAACCCCGATCAGCGAATCAGCGAGGATATCAATCAGTTCGTCTCGCTGACGCTGCAGCTCCTGCTGGGCTTTCTCAAGCAGCTTACGACGCTCGGGGCTTTCGGCGTCGTGCTCTGGAATCTTTCCGGTGCCTTCACGGTGCCAATCGGCGGCCATGAGTTCGTGATCTATGGCTACATGTTCTGGTTCTCGCTGCTCTACGCCGTGCTCGGCACCGTGGGCGTGCACTTCGTCGGCCGCCGTCTCATCGGGCTCAATTTCGACCAGCAGCGCTTCGAGGCGGATTTCCGTTTTGACATGATGCGCGTGCGCGAGAACAGCGAGAGCATCGCGTTTTACCGCGGCGAGCAGCCGGAGTCCGTGGGCTTCGCGGAGCGCTTTGCGAGGGTCATCGAGAATTACTGGCACCTCATGCGTCAGACGAAGCTTCTGAATTTCTACGTCAACGGCTACGGCCAGCTGGCCATCATCGTGCCGCTCGTCATGGCCGCGCCGCAGTATTTTGCCGGCGTCATGACGCTCGGCGGCCTGATGCAGACGGCTTCGGCGTTCGGGCGCGTGCAGGATGCGCTCTCGTACTTCGTCACGGCATACGATACCATCGCTCAGCTCGCAGCCGTCATCCATCGTCTTTCGGGCTTTACGCATCATATGGATGAGGTCGCCTCGCTCAAGAGCGATATCGTTTATGCACAGGGGGAGGACCCAGAGCTCGTGCTGAAGGATCTGGCGGTTAGCCTGCCCGACGGGCGCACGCTCCTGCGCGACTGCAATGTGGAACTGCCGGCCGGCCGCCGCCTGCTCATCACGGGAGCTTCGGGCTGCGGCAAGAGCACGCTGCTGCGCACGATGGCCGGCATCTGGCCGTATGGCAGCGGTAAGCTTGCGGTCAAGAAAGGCAGCCGCGTCCTGTTCCTGCCGCAGCGTCCGTATCTGCCGCTCGGCAGCCTGCGCCGTGCGCTCTATTATCCCCTGAGCGCTTCGGGCCCGGAGAAACGTCTCCAGGAGGTCCTGCGCAAGGTCGAGCTCGCCCCGCTCATTGACCGGCTGGACGATGTCGATGACTGGAGCCGCATCCTGTCGCTCGGCGAACAGCAGCGTCTGGCCTTTGCGCGCGTGCTGCTCGTGCGTCCCGACTGGGTATTCCTCGACGAGGCGACCTCGGCCCTCGACGAGCCGCGCGAGCAGGAGATGTACGAGCTCCTGCGCCGTGAGCTCCCGCAGATGGGCATCGTCAGTGTCGGCCACCGCTCGACGCTCTTTGCCCAGCATCAGGAGGAGCTGCACCTTTCGGGGGATGGCAGCTGGCGCGTGGCACCGGTCGTCTGATTTTGTGGTCTTCTTATTCTCATAGATATGCACAACTTTGTCCACAGAGTTGTGCATATTTTTTATGTGTTTTTATAGGGAAAGAAGAAAAAAGATAAATTAAAGATAAATAAATAATAAAACAATAAAAATATCTTTACTTATGTGGATTATTGTGGTAATATAAAAGCATAGAAACAGACAAGAATAAAGGTTAATAAAGGAAAAGAAAGAAAAACCGGAAGGGCTGGGAAGTATGTCAGAACAAACGTGTTATCTGGCCATTGATATCGGGGCTTCAAGCGGCCGCCATATCCTCGGCTGGATGGATAAAGGGAAGATGCGGATCGAGGAGATTTACCGCTTCGAGAATAAGCTGGTCAAACAGAATGGCCACCTCTGCTGGGATCTGGATCACCTCTTTCATGAAGTGGTTGCCGGGCTCCGGAAATGCAAGGAACTCAACCGCGTGCCGGCAAGCGTCGGCATCGATACCTGGGGCGTCGATTTCGTCCTGCTCGACAGGAACGGCAACGTCATCGGCAATACCGTCGCATATCGAGACGGCCGCACGAAGGGCATGGATGAGGAGGTCTACAAGGTCATACCGGAGGCCAAGCTTTACAGCCGCAACGGCATCCAGAAACAGCTGTTCAATTCGATTTACCAGCTCATGGCCATCAAGCAGGAGACGCCGCAGGCACTCGAAAAGGCCGAACGCTTCCTGATGATCCCGGAATACCTCAATTACCGGCTGACGGGCGTGGCAATGAACGAGTACACGAATGCGACGACGTCGCAGCTCGTCAATGCCCAGACGCAGGATTGGGATTACGAACTGCTGGAGATGCTGGGTCTGCCGACAAAGATTTTTGGCAAGCTCAACATGCCGAAGGCGCTCGTCGGGCCGCTCTCGGGCGAGATGGCCGAGCGCGTTGGCTTCCAGACGAATGTGGTCCTGCCGGCCACGCATGATACGGGCTCTGCTGTCATGGCCGTGCCGACGAATTCCGATGACAGCATTTATCTGAGCTCCGGCACGTGGTCGCTGATGGGCATCGAGCGGCTGATCCCGGACTGCACGGAGACGAGCCGGCAGCACAATTTCACCAATGAAGGCGGCTATCATCACCGCTACCGCTACCTCAAGAACATCATGGGGATGTGGATGATGCAGAACCTGCGCCGTGAGTTCAAGCACAAGTACACTTTCGAGGAGCTTTACGAGCTGGCGCATATCGGACGCTATTTCACCTCGACGGTCAACGTCAACGATGAGAGCTTCCTGGCGCCGGAGAGCATGATCCGTGCCGTGCAGGCTTACTGCGAGAAGACCGGTCAGGAGAAGCCGGAAACGGAATGTGAACTGCTCTACTGCATCTACAAGAGCCTGGCCAACTGCTATGCCGAGACGGTATCGGAGATTCAGGAGGTCACGGGCCGCGTGTTCGATACGATTCATGTGGTCGGCGGCGGCTGCCAGGACAAATTCCTCAATCACCTGCTCGTGGAGACGACAGGGAAAGAGGTCTACGCCGGCCCGGTCGAAGCGACGGCCATCGGCAATCTCATGGCGCAGATGCTGCGGGACAAGGTGTTCAAGGACCTGCCGGCTGCGCGCCAGGTGGTCGCAAAATCGTTTGATGTCAAGCGCGTGGAATAAGATACCTTAAAAAATCAGAATCTTGTAAAGCAAATGAACTGACAGAATGAATGAAACAGAACAGGAATTATGGGAGGTTATCATTATGTCGAGATATGAAGAAGCAAAGGAAGCGTACGCAGCCATCGGCGTTGATGTGGAAGCGGCACTGAAAAAGCTGCAGGGTGTGCGCATCTCGATGCACTGCTGGCAGGGCGATGATGTGCTGGGCTTTGACTCGGATGCCCTGACGGGCGGC
This sequence comes from Mitsuokella sp. AF21-1AC, assembly GCF_003458855.1. Classification (NCBI taxonomy): domain Bacteria; kingdom Bacillati; phylum Bacillota; class Negativicutes; order Selenomonadales; family Selenomonadaceae; genus Mitsuokella; species Mitsuokella sp. AF21-1AC. Next base: position 44,257 of record NZ_QRVW01000015.1, on the reverse strand, counting down.
ATTGCCACGACGGGCAATTATCCGGGCCGTGCGCGCAATCCGGAAGAGCTCATGGCGGACATCCGCAAGGCTTATTCACTAATCCCGGGCAAGCATAAGCTCAACCTGCACGCTTCGTACCGCATCACGGATGAGAAGGTCGACCGCGACAAGATCGAGCCGAAACATTTCAAGGCATGGGTCGACTTTGCAAAGGAAGAGGGCATCGGCCTCGACTTCAACCCGACGTTCTTCAGCCACAAGAATGTCAAGGACAATCTGACGCTCTCAAGCCCGGATAAGGACATCCGCGATTTCTGGATTGCCCATGGCAAGGCCTGCCGCAAGATCGCCAATTACTTCGGCGAGGAACTCGGCATCACGGCGCTCGACAACATCTGGATCCCCGATGGTATGAAGGATGTGCCGGCTGACCGCATCGGACCGCGTGCGCGCCTCAAGGAATCGCTTGATGAGATCCTGTCCGTCAAGTATGACCGCAAGAATATCGCGGATTCCGTCGAGGGTAAGGTCTTCGGCATCGGCGTTGAGTCCTACACGGTTGGTTCCCATGAATTCTACATGAATTACGCCGCGAAGAACGGACTCATGTGCCTGCTCGATACGGGCCATTATCATCCGACCGAGGTTGTCTCCGACAAGATTTCCTCGATGCTGCTCTTCAACGACAGCCTGGCCCTGCACGTCAGCCGTCCGGTGCGCTGGGACAGCGACCACGTCATCAAGCTCGACGACGAGCTCAAGGAACTGGCGACGGAGCTCGTGCGCTGCAATGCCCTCGACAAGGTCTTCATCGGCCTCGATTTCTTCGATGCCAGCATCAACCGCATCGCAGCCTGGGTCATCGGCATGCGCAACATGCAGAAGGCCCTGCTTTACGGCCTCTTGACGCCGAACAAGGAACTCAAGGCCGCACAGGATGCAGCTGACTTCACGAGAGTCCTGCAGGGCCTCGAGGAAATCAAGACGCTGCCGTTCGGCGATGTCTGGGCTGAGTTCTGCCAGCGCAACGATGTGCCGGCAGATGGCAAGTGGTACCCGATCGTCAAGGAATATGAGAAAGACGTTCTTTTCAAGAGATAAAGATCTTGGCAATCCTTAGCAATCACAAGTGAGGTAATCAACATGGACATTCTGGAATCAAATTTCATGGAGGGCTTCAAGCGCCTGACAGCTGATGCTTTTCAGAAGGGCTGGCATGAGCGCAATGGCGGCAACCTGACGTACCGCGTCAAACCCGAGGAAGTCGAAGCCGTCAGGGAGTCGCTGCATGAGGTCAGGGAATGGCAGCCCATCGGCAACACCGTGCCGGGGCTGGCCGGTGAATACTTCCTCGTCACGGGCAGCGGCAAGTACATGCGCAATGTCGCGCTGGCTCCCGAGGAGAATGTGGCACTCATCAAAATCGATGAAAAGGGCGAGAAGTACGGCATCGTCTGGGGCCTCGTCAACGGCGGACGCCCGACGAGCGAGCTGCCGACACATCTTGCGGCGCATGAGCTCAAGAAAAAGATGACGAACGGCCGGAACCGCATCATCTACCATGCGCACCCGACGAATCTCATCGCGCTGACCTTCGTGCTGCCGCTCAAGGACAAGGAGTTCACGCGTGAGCTCTGGGAGATGGCAACCGAAGACCCCGTCATCTTCCCGGAAGGCATCGGCGTCGTACCGTGGATGGTTCCGGGCGGCAAGGAGATTGCCGATGCTTCGGTCAAACTCATGGAAAAGTATCGCGTCATCGTCTGGGCTCATCACGGCCTGTTCGTCTGCGGCGATGACTTCGACGAGGCCTTCGGCCTCATGGATACCGTCGAGAAGGCTTCCGAAATCTGCGTGAAGGTGCTCTCGATGGGTGGCAAGAAACAGACCATCCCGCGCCAGGGCTTCTTGGATCTCGCACGGGACTTCAAGATTGATCTCAATACGGATCTCCTGGACTGACCCGTATATCCGACCGATATCAATCCGGGATTCATCGCATTTTAGGAGGGGATTTATCATGTTGGGAGTCAAGATTGATTACCATATGTCAGCATGGAAGAAAACCTTGATTGCCGGACTCATTAGTTACATCGATGCTGGTTCCATTGTGGCCGGTGCTTCCGGCCTTTCGATGTGGCAGGATTATCTGGGCATGAGCAGCGTGCAGATGGGCCTTCTGGCGGCCCTGTCGTCGAACACCGGCGGCGCGGCCATCGGTGCCCTGATCGGCGGCAAGATCTGCGATAAGTATGGCCGCAAGTTCGTTTACAATTACGCCCTGCTCTTTTACATGATCGGCGTGCTCATGATCTGCCTGGCTACGAACTATCCGATGTTCCTGCTCGGCTACGTCATCGTCGGCCTCATGGTCGGTGCCGATGTCGTCGCTTCCTGGACGTTCATCGCTGAGGAAGCACCATCGAAAGATCGCGCCAAGCACTGCGGTTCCGCACAGGTGGCCTGGATGCTCGGCCCTGTCGTCGTCTTCCTCGCATCCATCCCGCTCAACTCCATGTTCGGCCTGCTCGGCAACCGCATCATCTTCGCGCATCTGATTGTCGTGGCAGCCTGGATCTGGTATCAGCGCCTGAAGATGCCGGAGTCCTCGGAGTGGACGGAAGCGCATGAGCGCGAAAAGGCTCTTGAGGCACAGGGCGTCAAGGTCCGCAAGGTCCATTATGCCGATATCCTTCATGGTACCTGCCTCAAGACGGTTGTCATGCTCTGCGCTGTTTACACGCTCTGGAATCTGGCAGCCAGCACGAACGGTTTCTTCATGCCGTACGTCTACGAGCATGTCGGCAAGCTCTCCAACGCGATGTCCCTGTTCCTGACGGCACTGAACTTCGCCGTCTGCATCCTGACGACGTTCATCTTCATGTACACGGGCGATAAATTCAATCGCCGCAAGATTTTCGGTATTTTCTCCGGCCTCGGTGTCATCAGCTGGTTCGTATGGGCACTGCCGGCCGATATGCTGCAGATGTGGATGCTCTTCTTCTTCACGATTGTCTGGGGCTTCTCTATGCAGCAGCAGTTCTATCAGCTTTGGAGCTCGGAGCTCTTCCCGGTTCGCTATCGTGCGACGGCACAGGGCTTCACGTTCTTCGTGACGCGTTTCTCGGCCGCCATCTGGGGCTTCCTCGTCCCGATCCTCATGGAAACGGTTGGGTTCCAGATTGCAGCCATCATCATGATCGGTTTTGTCTTCGTCAGCTGGATTGCCGGCACGTTCTTCGGTTCGGATGCCCGCGGCCTGACGCTCGATGAAATCACGGAAAAACGCTATGGCAATGAGATCGATAAAGACGGCTGGTTCGTTGAGCCGAATGAACAGAATGCCACGAAACATACGGCCTGAGTTCAAGAGGGGACAAATACAATCTGCCTGCAGGAGAGGAGCCTTCGCGGCTCCTCTTTTCAGGGCAGAGACAGGCAGGGCCGGATACGGTCCATATAACAGGAGGTCTTTACAATGGAACGTTTTGCTTGGAAAGCCACGGTCAAGGATGGCAAACTCGAAGAGTACAAATATCGCCATGCACATATCTGGCCGGAGATGAAGCAGGTCCTGAAGGAAGCGGGTATCTCGAATTACACGATCTGGAATGTCGGCAATGAGCTCTTCGGCTATTTCGAATGCGAGAAGGGCGTGGCTTACGCGGAGAAATATCAGGCGGAGAGCCCCGTCGTCGACAAGTGGAATGAGTACATGAAGGATGTCATGGTCATGGAGATGGATCCAAAGACCGGCGCGCAGCCGAAGATGCAGCAGGTCTTTTTCCTGCCCTGACCCAGGGACTGCCATAAAAAAGATCGGTCATCAGCCAACGGAGCTTGTTGGTTGATGACCGATCTTCTTTTTGCGTTCAGTCAATCAGGCGGATATGGCGCTCGAGGAAGAAATCCTGCCATTCGCGCGAGGGTTCTTCGTCGGTGACGACACAGTGGATATGGGAGAAGTCATCGCATTTGACGAAAGCCGTCTTGTTGAATTTTGAGTGGTCGACGAGCAGGACGGTCTTGCGTGCCTGTTCCATCATGATTTCTTTGATCTTGCTCTCGCTCTCATTCGATTCCATGACGCCTTTGTCCATATCGATGCCCTTGCAGCTGATGAAGGCGTAGTCGACGAAGTAGTTGTGCAGCGTCTGATAGGCCGTGGAACCTGTCAGGGCACAGGAACTCTCGCGCATCTTGCCGCCCGTGCAGATCATCTGGAAGCCGCTGTTCATGAAATCGTTCATGAGGCGGATGGAGTTGGTGATGACGGTGATGCTGCGCTGCCCTTTGAGCTGCTGCAGCAGGGCCTGGCAGGTCGTGCTCGAATCCATCATGATGGTGTCGCCGTCATGGATGAGCTCGACGGCCTTGTCGGCGATGCACAGCTTGCTCTCGCTATTGATGGCGCTGCGGCGCGTGTAGGAGAGGTCTTCGCTGGTACTTTCCGAAAGGACGGCGCCGCCGTAACTGCGTCTCAGGAGATCCTGGTTTTCGAGTTTCTCGAGGTCACGCCGGATGGTTTCCTCCGTGACGTGAAAGAGTTTGGCGAGTTCTGCGACATAGACCTTGCGTTCGCGCCGCAGGAGCTCCATGATTTTTTGTCTGCGTTCCAAACCGAGCATGATGCTTCCGTCCGGGAAAACTTGTGACTGGCCGTTTGACTGCCAGCTGGCAAGGCTGCATGTTTTCCCGCGACGTCCTCCTTTTCTGTTATTCTCCCGCCGGGCGGGAGGGATGCGCTGCAACCGGCGCGTCATAGAGCATGTTCTACTTTTATTATAGGTCAGAACAGGCAGAAATACAATATGAACAAATCAAAAACAATCTTTTATCTTGTTTAGTTTTTGGTGAATCGACTTAATTCGACGTAATGCAGGATTTTTTCTCCTGATTTTCAGATAAACGCGATAAAATAAAACGGTTTTGTAAAAGAATGGGATGACTCGATGAAGCGCAGAGATTTTATCAAGAATATATGTTGTGTCGGGGCTGGGCTGGCCCTGGCACCGGGACTTTTCGGACGGGAACTGGCTGAGGCTGCCTGGCAGGATGGCAGCGGTGATCTGCCGGGCGTGACGGTGCGGCAGACTTACCTGAACTTCCGTTCGCTTTCCAACCGGCGGGTGACGGATGCCATCATCGTACACCATGTCGGCAACACGAATGCCGATGTTTCGGCTGAAACGATTCACAGATGGCATCTGCAGAATGGCTGGGCCGGCATCGGCTATCACTTCGTGATCCGCAAGGACGGCACGATTGAGGCAGGACGTCCCATGGATACGGTGGGGGCGCACTGCTATGGCGAGAATTCGCATACGGTCGGCGTCAATGTGGTCGGGAATTTTGAAGATTATATGCCTGAAGATGCACAGATTGCTTCAGCCAAACGCCTTCTGGCGGCGTTGTGCCGTTATTACGGACTGAATCCTGATAGCAGCACGATTTTCGGGCACCGCGATTTCAATGCGACAGCCTGTCCCGGACAGAATCTTTATGATATGCTGCCGGATCTCATCGCGGGAGCCGCACGCATTTACGCTCGTGGATGAGAAAAAAGCGAACATAACAAACATAACGATTCGTTATAATAAAATAATCAATTTTTATCGGATAATACAGAAATCGTATACTGTATAATTAAAATGGATATCCTCGGAGCTCTTGTCAGACAAGGAATAGACAGGAACTCCTATTTTTTTGTTCTTGAATGGCATAAGGAAGGATTTTGCAAAAAAAATAATAAAAAAATCAAATCCATGGAGGAGTTTCAGAATATTTATCGAATCCATGTATTATAAAATCCAGTACGCAGGATTTCAATCCGAACATAGATTTTGAAGTTCGTGAGGAATCGTGTTCGCAATGGTTCGTTGTGGTTATATCTTTGGTTTTCTTTTTATAAAGTTTGGTTTTATCCCGACAGCAACGGGCCGTTTCACTCAGCGAAGGAGCAGGAGCGGGCCTGGGGGAGCTGTATGCACGTAAATTAACAGAATGTTTTCTGTTATGATAAATATATCAGGCAGGACGTCATGTAAGGGGAAGACGCCACTGTCCAGAGATATCCAAGGGGGACTTTTTATGAGAAAGACAGAGTGCTTAGCAATGATACTCGCCGGCGGGCAGGGCAGCCGGCTCGGGGCTTTGACGAAGAAAATCGCCAAGCCGGCCGTGCCGTTCGGCGGCAAGTACCGCATCATCGACTTTCCACTGAGCAACTGTGCCAATTCCGGCATCGACAAGGTCGGTGTATTGACGCAGTACCGCCCGCTGGAACTCCACAATTATCTGGCATCGGGCAGCGCCTGGGACCTCGATAAGAAAGAGGGCGGCGTTTTCATCCTGCCGCCGTATGCACGCGAGAAGGGCGCTGACTGGTATCGCGGCACGGCAGATGCCATCTATCAGAACCTCAACTTCATCGATCTGGCTGACCCGGAGTACGTACTGATTCTTTCGGGCGACCATATCTACACGATGGACTATTCGTGGATGCTCGATGCACACAAGACGAACAAGGCAGAAGCGACGATTGGCGTCATCGAAGTTCCCTGGGAGGAGGCTTCGCGCTTCGGCATCATGAACACGGACAAGACGGGCCGCATCGTGGAATTCGAAGAGAAGCCGGCCAAGCCGAAGAGCAACCTGGCCTCGATGGGCATCTACATTTTCAACAAGGACTTCCTCAAGAAGTACCTCGAAGAGGATGCCAAGGACGAGACGTCGAGCCACGACTTCGGCAAGAACATCATCCCGAAGATGCTCGCCGACAAGGCACGCCTGTATTCTTACGCATTCGATGGTTATTGGAAGGATGTCGGCACAATCGAAAGCCTCTGGCAGGCCAACATGGACCTGCTGCAGGATGAGCCGCCGTTTGAACTCAATGGCGATTGGAAAATCTATTCATCGAATCCCTCGATGCCGCCGCATTATGTAGGCCCGAATGCCAGCATCAAGCGCTCGATGGTCAGCGAAGGTTCGATGGTGCTCGGCGATGTTGAGAATTCGGTCATTTTCCCGGGGGTGCGCATCGGCAAGGGTGCCAAGATTCGCAATTCGGTCATCATGCCGTCGACGGTCATCCGTGACAATGCTGTGGTCGATTATGCCATCGTCGCACAGAACTGCGAGATCGGAGAAGGTGCAAAAGTTACGGGCGAGAAGGGCGCGATTACGGTAGTCGCTTCGGGCGAGACTGTATTGGCAGAAGCTGGCAGCAAACAGGCCGGCTGATGCGGACTGATCCTTTAACGCAACCCTACAACACATCAATAGGATCGGAGTGAATAAAATTGAAAACAGTAATGGGAATCATCAATCTCCAGGAAGATAATGGTATGATCCGTGAGCTCACAGAGCGCCGCGCCGTTGAGTCCCTGCCTTTTGCCGGCCGCTATCGCCTGATGGACTTCACGCTGTCGAGCATGGTCAATTCGGGCATCCAGAATGTGGGCGTCATGCTGCCGGCCAAGCCGCGTTCCGTTCTCGATCACCTGCGTTCCGGTAAGGATTGGGATCTGGCACGCCGTCACGATGGCCTGTTTTATCTGCCGTCGCCGCAGAGCGAGGAGATGAAACGCCAGGGAGATCTCAAGAACTTCTACTACAATCTCGATTTCTTCGAGCACAGTTCCCAGAAATACGTCCTGCTGACGGGCGGCAGCTTCGTCTACAACATGGATTTCAATGAACTCCTGCGCTTCCATCAGAATACGAACGCAGATATCACGATGGTCTATTACACCGCATCGCAGGAGTCCACCGGTCACAATGTGGTTATCGAGACGGCGGAGAACGGACTCGTCGAGGATATTGCGGAGAAACCGGCCGTCTATGATGGTTCCAAGGTCGCGATGAATGTTTTCCTGATGGAGAAACGCATCTTCGTCGAGATGATCCGCTACACATACGAGCATGGCGGGCAGGACCTGCTGCTCGACGGCATCATCCGCCGGGCCAAGGAGTACAACATCTATGGCTACGAGCACGATGGCTATGTGGCACATGTCGATTCCACGGCCTCGTTCTACAAGGCGAATATGGATGTGCTGAATCCTTCCACCTGGGAGGAGCTCTTCATGGGCGATAATTCGATTTACACGAAGGTCAAGGATGAGGTCCCGGTCCAGTACAAGGATTCGGCCGTGGTCAAGAATTCCCTGATCGCCAATGGCTGCATCATTCGCGGCGAGGTCGAGAACAGCATCCTGTTCCGCGGCGTCACCGTCGAGAAAGGAGTCAAGATCAAGAATTCGATCATCATGCAGAAATGCGATATCAAGGAAGACTCTCTGCTGGAGAACGTCATCTGCGATAAGAACGTGGTGATCACCAAAGAGAAGTGGCTCAAGGGCGCTCAGAATTATCCGCTCATCGTAACAAAGAATGTGGTGATTTAAGTTTGGACAAGCCGTTGTAAAGAAGGAAATCCTGTGCATCTGCCAGGGGCTGATTTACAGCGGCTTTTCTTATAGGATACCATAGCCAAGGGAGTGTTTTATTTGGCAAGAGAGAACAAAGAACAGAAACAGAAGAACCGTGAGTTCGAGCAGTTCAAAGAGAATCTGAAGCTGCGTTTCGTCAATACGGCCCATGTCATGTGGGGACGCGACATCAAGGAACTCACGGAGAATGAAGTATACCAGACGGTGGCTGCGACGGCCAAGCAGTACATCACCGACAACTGGATCAAGACGAACAAGACGTATGCAGAACGCCAGGAGAAGCAGGTGTACTACTTCTCCATCGAGTTCCTGCTCGGCCGCCTGCTCAAGTCGAACCTCATGAATCTCGGCATCGAGGAAGCCGTCAAGGAAGTGCTCGAGGATTTCCACCTGAGCCTTTCGGAGACGTTTGAGGAAGAGCCGGATGTTGGTCTCGGCAACGGCGGCCTCGGCCGTCTCGCCGCCTGCTTCATCGATTCCATGGCTGCGCATCGCCTGCCGGGTCACGGCTGCAGCATCCGCTATCAGTACGGCCTGTTCGAGCAGAAGATCGTTGACGGCAATCAGGTCGAGATCCCGGATAACTGGCTCAAGAACGGCTTTGCCTGGGAGTACCGCAAGCCGGATAAGGCCATCGATGTCAAATTCAACGGCAATGCCTACATGAAGAAGATGGAGGATGGCAGCCTCAAGCTCGTCTACGAGAATCCGATGACGGTCATGGCTGTGCCGTACGATGTGCCGATTGTCGGTTATCACAACAACACGGTCAACACGCTGCGCCTCTGGAATGCCGAGGTCAACCGCGACTTTTCCGATTACGGCATGCTGACGCAGGAACAGCTGCGTCAGAAGCAGGAATACCGCAATTTCGTCGAGAGCATCACGCAGTTCCTCTATCCGGATGACAGCACGTACGATGGCCGTCGCATGCGCCTCATACAGGAATACTTCCTCGTTTCGGCCGGCGTCCAGAGCATCGTCCGCCACTACAAGAAGACGGGCATGGATATCCATGAGTTCGGCCAGAAGATTGCCATCCACATCAACGATACGCATCCGGCACTCTGCGTCGCAGAGCTCATGCGCATCCTCGTCGATGAAGAGGACCTCGAGTGGAATGAGGCCTGGGCCATCACGAAGAACACGATTGCCTACACGAATCATACGATCATGCCGGAGGCCCTTGAGAAATGGCCGGTCGACATGTTCAAGCCGCTGTTGCCGCGCATCTACATGATCGTCGACGAGATCAACCGCCGCTGGCTCATCGATGTGCGTGACCGCTATCCGAACAATGAGGACAAGGTGCATGCCCTGTCCATCATCCAGGACAACATGGTCCATATGGCACGCCTGGCCATCGTCGGCGGCCACAGCGTCAACGGCGTGGCGAAGATTCATACGCAGATCCTCAAGGATACGACGCTGCATGATTTCTACGAATACAATCCGCGCATGTTCAATAACAAGACGAACGGCATTACGCACCGCCGCTGGCTCATGGGCGCGAACCCGGAGCTCGCGGATCTCATCGATGCGACCATCGGCAGCCGTCGCTGGCACCGCCATCCGGAACAGCTCGATCTCCTCAACGATGCCGTCGAGGATAAGCCGTTCCTCGAGAAGCTCAATGCCATCAAGCATCTGCGCAAGGAAGCGCTCGCGGCCTATGTCAAGAAACACAACGGTCTCGAGGTCGACCCGGACAGCATCTTCGATATCCAGGTCAAGCGCATCCATTCCTACAAGCGCCAGCTCATGAACATCATGCACATCATGTATCAGTATCATAAGCTCAAGACGGACCCGTCCTTCGACATGCTGCCGACGACGTATTTCTTCGGCGGCAAGGCGGCGCCGGGCTATTACATCGCCAAGGAAACGATCCGTCTCATCAATGCCGTGGCGGAGAAGATCAACAACGATGCGTCGATCCATGGCAAGATCAAGGTCGTCTTCATCGAGAACTTCGGCGTATCCATCGGCGAGATCGTCTATCCGGCAGCCGATGTCAGCGAGCAGATCTCGACGGCATCCAAGGAAGCTTCGGGCACGGGCAACATGAAGTTCATGATGAACGGTGCCATCACCCTTGGCACGCTCGACGGCGCCAATGTCGAGATCCGTGATGCCGTGGGCGGCGACGCGAACTGCGTCATTTTCGGTCTCAAGGCGGATGAGGTTCTCAACTATTACGCAACGGGTACGTATTCTGCCTGGAACGAATACAATACGAACGAGAATGTCCGTACGGTCATGAATCAGTTCACGGATGGCACGTATGGCAACTTCCAGTCGCTTTACGACTATCTGCTCAAGGACAACGATGAATTCTTTATCCTGAAGGATTTCAACGCCTATGCAGATGCTCATGTCGAAATCATGAACCGTTATCAGAAACGCTTCCAGTGGTTGCGTTCTTCTGCCATGAATATTGCGAACTCGGGCGGCTTCTCGTCCGACCGCACCATCGATGAATACGCGAAGGAAATCTGGCAGATCAAGCCGGTCATGATCCCGTAAGCTGTGAATCGCTAGAGCAGGAACTTGCTTAGGATTCCAAGGGGATACACAGAAAGGGGATTATTGTGAAAACATCGGATTTAAGCGAATTTGACCTCTACCTGTTCCATCAGGGAACCAATTACCATGCCTATGAGATGCTCGGCGCTCATTTCGTCGAACAGGACGGGCGCAAGGGCGTGCGTTTTGCCGTCTGGGCTCCGCATGCGAAATCCGTCAGCGTGGTGGGCGATTTCAATAGCTGGGATACCCGGGTCAATCCCATGACGAAGGCCCATGACGGCGAGATCTGGCAGGTATTCATTGAAGGCGTCGAGGAAGGCGCCGTCTACAAGTACGCCATCGAGCCGCAGTGGGGCGGCCCGCGCATCATGAAGGCCGACCCGTATGGCTTCTATGCGGAGAAGAAGCCGGAGACGGCTTCGCGCGTCTACGACCTCAGCCACTATACGTGGCATGATGCCGACTGGATTGAGCGCAAGAAAGGTGAATCGTCCTACGGCCGTCCGATGCTGACGTACGAGGTGCATGCGGGCTCCTGGCGCCGCACGGCCGATGGCGAATATCTCTCGTACCGCGATCTTGCCGATCAGCTCATCGATTACGTCAAGAAGATGAACTACACGCACATCGAGTTCATGCCGCTTTGTGAGCATCCGTTCGATGGTTCGTGGGGCTATCAGATCACGGGGTACTATGCCGTGACGAGCCGCTTCGGCACGCCGGATGATTTCCGTTATCTCGTCGACAAGGCCCATGAGAACGGCATCGCCATCATCATGGACTGGGTGCCGGGCCATTTCTGCAAGGATGAACAGGGCCTGCGCCACTTCGACGGCCAGACGCTCTATGAATCGGACAACGAGCAGCTCGCCGAAAACTGGGAGTGGGGCACGACGAATTTCGACTACGGCCGCACCGAGGTCCAGAGCTTCCTGATTTCCAATGCGATGTTCTGGTTTGAGGAGTACCATATCGACGGCCTGCGCATCGATGCCGTCGCCAACATGCTTTACCTCAACTACGGCCGCAAGGATGGCGAGTGGACGCCGAATAAATACGGCGATACGGGCAATCTCGAGGCCATGGATTTCCTCAAGAAGCTCAATGAGAACATCTTTAAGTACCATCCGCAGGCCCTGATGATCGCTGAGGAATCGACGGCCTGGCCGCTGATCTCGAAGCCGGTGTACATGGGCGGCATGGGCTTCAACTACAAGTGGAACATGGGCTGGATGAACGATATGCTGCGCTACATGTCGCTCGACCCGATTTACCGCAAGTGGAACCACGACAAGGTTACGTTCTCGTTCATGTATGCCTTCAGCGAGAATTTCGTGCTGCCGCTTTCGCATGATGAGGTCGTGCACGGCAAGTGCTCGCTGATCAGCAAGATGCCGGGCGACTACTGGCAGAAGTTTGCGGGACTGCGCACATTCTTCGCGTACTGGATCGCGCATCCCGGCAAGAAGCTGCTCTTCATGGGCGGCGAGTTCGGCCAGTTCATCGAGTGGAATTACGATGACAGCCTCGACTGGCATCTGCCGCAGCAGTACCCGATGCACAAGAAGATGCTTGAGTACAGCCGCGCGCTCAACAAATTCTACTGCGATCACAAGGCTCTCTGGGAAGTCGACTTCGACTGGAACGGCTTCCAGTGGATTGACTGCAACGACAGTGAGAACAGCATCGTATCCTTTATCCGCAAGGCGGATGATCCGTCGGATTACATCGTTGCCATCTGCAACTTCACGCCGGAGGTCCGCCATGGTTACCGCGTGGGCATGCCCGAAAAAGGCGCGTACCTGGAAGTCTTCAATTCGGATGACGAGGCCTTTGGCGGCAGCGGCGTGAAGAATGAGGGCGAGATCCTTACGGAAGATGTCAAGTGGCACGACCGCGACCAGTCTGTCGTGCTGACAATCCCGCCAATGGCCACCATCTATCTGCGTCATAAGGGACAGCTTGAGGGCAAGCGGTCTTTTGACGATGCTGCGGCGGTAAAGACGGAAGCCATCGGCCATGAAGAACAGGATTCCGCCGCTGGGGCGGAAGCCGCCGCAGTCCGCAAGACCACGCGCCGCAAGAGCACGGCCAAGAAGGCTGAGGAGACGACGGAGGCACCGAAGCGCCGCCGCGGCCGTCCGCGCATGACCGACGAGGAAAAGGCCGCAGCCAAGGCCAAGCGCGAGGCAGCCAAGGCTGCCAAGAAGGCCGCAGAAGGCGAGACGGAGGAGAAGCCGAAGGCGCGTCGCAAGCGCACGACGGCTGCCTCTTCCTCCGCGTCCACGACGCGGAAAACGACGGCGCGGAAGACGACGAAGTCGGCAAAATCCACGAAATCTGCCAAATCCACAACAGCAAAAAAGACGACCACCAGAAAGAAAACAGCCGCAACCAAAACCGCATCCAAGGAAGCTGCCGCTGGTGAAGCCTGATTAACAGCAATACAAGGAGGAACAATCGCATGAAAGTACTTTATGTTGCTTCAGAAGCGGTGCCATTTGTCAAGACGGGCGGCCTGGCTGATGTAGCCGGCTCTCTGCCGCAGGCATTGCGCGGCGAGGATGTCGATGTAAGGGTCATCCTGCCGAAATACGGCCAGATCCCGGAGAAATTCCGTCAGGAGATGAAACACATCTATGATGGAGAACTGCCGGTTTCCTGGCGCACGAAATACGTCGGACTCGACATGCTCGAATACAACGGCGTCACGTATTACTTTGTCGACAATGAAGAATATTTCAAGCGCGATGGCTTCTACGGTTACGGTGACGATGCCGAGCGCTTCTCGTTCTTCTGCCGCGCCGTGCTGAACCTGCTGCCGGCCATGGATTTTTGGCCGGATGTCATCCATACGAATGACTGGCACACGGGTCTTGTCAATGTCTTCCTGAAGCTTGAGCATCAGGGCGACGAGCGTTACGAGAAGATCCGCACGCTCTACACGATCCACAATCTCAAATACCAGGGCATCTTCCCGAAAGATGTCATGAGCGATGTTCTCGGACTCGACTGGAAGTATTTCAACAACGGCGACCTTGAGTTCTACGATGCCGTCAATTTCATGAAGGGTGGGCTCATCTACGCGGACTTCATCTCGACGGTCAGCAAGACGTATGCCAAGGAAATCCAGTATGAGTATTTTGGCGAGCATCTTGACGGCCTGCTGCGCAGCCGCAGTGATACGCTGTTCGGCATCACGAACGGCATCGACTACAATGTCTACAATCCCGCCACGGACACGAATCTCTTCGAGACGTATGATGTGGACACGCTTGACCGCAAGGCCGACAACAAGACGGAGCTCCAGAAGATGCTGGGCCTGCCGACGGGCCGCCGCATCCCGATGGTGGCCGTTGTTTCCCGCCTGGTCGCAGCCAAGGGCCTCGACCTCATCGTGCGCATGATGGACGAGATCCTGCAGCATGAGGATATCCAGTTCGTCGTGCTCGGCACGGGCGACAAGCCGTATGAAGACTGGTTCAAGGGCCTGGCATGGCGCTTCCCGAAGAAGGTCTCGGCCAACATCCGCTTCTCGAATCAGCTGGCACAGCGCATCTACGCGGCAGCGGACATCTTCCTGATGCCGTCGAACTATGAGCCGTGCGGCATCGGCCAGCTCATTGCACTGCGCTACGGCGCCGTACCGCTTGTCCGTGAGACGGGCGGCCTCAAGGATACGGTCATCCCGTACGACAAGTACACGAAGAAGGGCAATGGCTTCGTGTTCTCCGACTACAATGCTCATGAGATGATGTATGCCCTCAAGCGCGCCCTGAGTGCTTACGAGAATTACGGCGAGTGGGAGCAGATCGTGGAAAATGCGATGCACTCGGACTACAGCTGGAAAGAGTCGGCAAAGGAATACAAGCAGCTTTATGCAAAGCTGATAGAAAAATAAGCAAGGCAAGGGGAGGGGCGGCAGATTCTGCCGCCTTTCTTTCCGCAAGAAACAAAGGAAGGAAGGGAATATGAATGCTGGAGCAAAATCAAGTCCGACATGATTCCCAGAACATCGCCTATCGTTCACCAGTCGGTGCTGCGGAGGCGGGCAGCAAGGTCCGCATGGGAATCAGGCTGTGGACGAAGGAAGGGATCCGTCAGGTACTCCTGCGCTGCTGGCACGACCAGACCGGCGAAAAGCTAATCCCGATGACGACGAATGATGATCCGAATGCCGAACAGCATGATTATACGGGTACCTGCGTCATGCCGGAAAAGGGCGGCCTCATCTGGTATTATTTCATCATCGTCATGGAGGATGGAACCTGGTTCTATGGCAACAACCCCGAGCAGCTCGGCGGCGTCGGCATGGTCTACGACCACGTGCCGCCGTCGTTCCAGATCACGGTTTACAACAAGGGCGCGAAGACGCCGGACTGGTTCAAGCATGCCGTTATGTATCAGATTTTCCCCGACCGGTTCTGCCGCGAGGGCAATGAGATCATTGAGAAGAAGGGCGGCGTCATCCATACCTGCTGGCAGGATGATCCATGTTACTACAAGGATCCCGATACAAAGGAAATTGTCGCCTATGATTTCTTTGGCGGCAATCTCAAGGGCATTGAAAAGAAGCTCGATTACCTCAAGGATCTCGGCATTTCGGTTATTTACCTCAACCCGGTCTTTGAATCGGAGAGCAATCATCACTACGATACGGGCGATTATCATAAGATCGATCCCATCCTCGGCACGAATGAGGATTTCCATCATCTCGTGGCCGAGGCGAAGAAAAAAGGCATCCGCATCATCCTCGATGGTGTGTTCAGTCATACGGGCAGCAACAGCCGTTACTTCAACCGCAGTGGACAGTACAATACGATCGGTGCATTCCAGTCCCCGGATTCACCGTATTACGAATGGTACAATTTCCGCAATTTCCCCTATGAATACGACTGCTGGTGGAATTTTTCCACGCTGCCGAATGTGACAGAGACGACGCCGTCCTATATGGACTTCATCATCTACAAGCCGGACAGCGTCCTGCATCATTGGATGGGTGAGGGCATATCCGGCTGGCGCCTCGATGTCATCGATGAACTGCCGGCTGCCTTCTCGCAGGCCTTCTACGCTGAGCTCAAGAAAACGGACCCTGAGGCCGTGATGATCGGCGAGGTCTGGGAGGATGCTTCGCACAAGGTCGCCTACGGCGTGCCGCGCGAATATCTCTGCGGCCAGGAAATGGACTCGGCGATGAACTATCCGTTCCGCAAGATCCTCTTTGATTTCCTGCTCGGCCATGCCGACGGCATTGCCTGCCGTCGCCGCTTCGAAAGCCTGCGTGAGAATTACCCCAAAGAGAATTTCTACGCGATGATGAACCTCATCGGCAGCCACGATGTCGAGCGCGCGATGACGATCCTCGGCGAAGCGCCGTATTACGACAGCATGCCGGCCATCGAGCAGTCGCGCTTCCGCATGGACAGCGACCAGTACAATCTGGGACTGGCTCGTCTCCTGATGGCGGCACTCTGGCAGATGACGTATCCGGGCGTGCCCTGTGTCTACTACGGCGATGAGATTGCCATGCAGGGCTTCAAGGATCCGTATAACCGCCGTCCCTATGACTGGGAGCATGGCGATACGTATGTGCGCAGCTGGTACGAGCGCCTCATCCGCATGCGCAATGAACATGTAGCCCTGCAGACGGGCGAGCTTCTGCCTCTCTATGCGGATACTGATGTCATGGCATATGCCCGCCTGATCCGCGGCGGCCAGGATGTCTTCGGTGCGGAGGCCCCCAATGAAATCTTCATCGTGCTCTTCAACCGCAGCCGCAATGAGGAGAAGACCGTCACAATCAACGTGCAGGATTTTGCGAGCGGCACGTTTGCCGATGCCTTCCAGGAAAGCACGAAGTACGAGATCCAGGATGGCAAGCTCACGGTGAAGCTGCCGCCGCTCAAAGGCCAGCTGCTGTACCATGAGAAGCCAGTGCGTCATTACCCGCGCAAGGCCGGCGTCCTGCTGCATCCGAGTTCCCTGCCATCGAAGTACGGCATCGGTGACTTCGGCAAGGAAGCATATCGCTTTGTCGACTTCCTCAGGGCTGCCGGACAGAAGGTCTGGCAGGTTCTGCCGCTCGGACCGGTGGACTACGGTTATTCCCCTTACCAGTCCCCGTCCGCATTTGCCGGCAATCCGCTGCTCATCGATATCGATGAACTCGTCGAAGCCGGCTGGCTGACGCGCAAGGATGTCAAGCTCCCGTTTGTTGAAAAGGACGATACCGTTGAATTCGAGGCAGTCAAGACCTTCAAGACCCGCTGCTTCAAGCGTGCCCATGTGGAATTCCAGAAGGATGCGCATGCGCAGGCGGATTATCAGGCCTTCTGTGCAAAGGAAGCCTACTGGCTTGATGATTACGCGCTGTTCCAGGCTGCCAAGAAGGAATACCGCGGCGCCAGCTGGACGTCCTGGCCAGAGCCTGTCAAGCTGCGCAAGCCCGATGCCCTGAAGAATCTGCGCGACCGTCTGGCAGAAAATATTTCGCTGGAAAAATTCGTGCAGTACCTCTTTTATCGTCAGTGGCAGCGCCTGCATGAATACGCCAATGCTGCGGGCATCCAGATCATGGGTGATATGCCGATTTTCCTGTCGCAGGACAGTGCGGATGTCTGGGCCAACCAGTGCCTCTTTGATCTCAACTCCGACGGCACGCCGCATACGGTTGCCGGCGTACCGCCTGACTACTTCAGCGCGACCGGCCAGCTCTGGGGCAATCCGCAATATGACTGGCAGGCCATGAAGGCTGAGGATTACGCCTGGTGGAAGCGCCGCTTCCATAAGCTCTACGAACTCGTGGACATCGCGCGCATCGACCATTTCCGCGGCTTTGAATCGTATTGGGAAATCGACGGCAAGGCTAAGACGGCTATTAACGGCTGCTGGAAGCCGGGGCCGGGCAAGCCGTTCTTCGATACAATCATGAAGGAACTCGGCAACCTGCCCATCGTGGCGGAGGACCTCGGCATCATTACGCCGGAGGTTGAGAAGCTCCGCGACGACTGCAAGTTCCCGGGCATGAAGGTCCTGCAGTTCACGCTCCAGTTCAATGAATGCGGACGCCTCGGGACTGTGGCGCCGGAGAACAGCGTCGTCTATACGGGCACGCACGACAACAACACGATGCTCGGCTGGCTCAAGCACGATATCCCTGCTTCGCAGCGCGACGCCGTGGCTCATCTCGTGCACGCGGATGGCAAGCCGCTGCCAGAAGTCGTCCAGCAGCTCATCGCGTATGCCTATGCGTCGGATGCGCGTCTGGCCATCGTCCCGATGCAGGATATCCTGGCACTCGACAGCAACGCGCGCATGAATACGCCGGGCACGGCAGAAGGCAACTGGAAGTGGTGCCTGAAGCCCGATTACCTCATGGAGGTCGATGCCTCGCATCTGGCCAAACTCTGTCAAACATACAACCGCTGACCCCTTGAGCGTTTGTCTTTCTCTGAAGCTGCAGCATATATGTGCTGTGGCTTCTTTTTATTTTGAAATTGATTGACAGATGTTTAATGATGTAGTATGGTAAAGGCGTGATATTCTAAATAATATTTATGATAAGATATATTAACAAGAAAAATTATTAGCAGATAGATGCATTTATGGCTATGAGGTAGAAGCATGCAATATCATTATGAATTTGTCTGGGCGACGCTGGCCGTACTCGGAATCTTGTTTTTATTTTCATTTTTCAAGACTGTTCTGCCGATTCGCCGCAACGTGATGTTCCGCCGGCTGCTGGTGGCGGAGTTTTTTACGGTGGTATTCAACGTGCTTTCTTGTCAGCTCAATACGGCTTATGAGGGCATTCCCCTATGGCTGCTCAACACCTGTGATCTTGCGTTCTTTGTGGGATTCGTATGTCGGGATTTTGTTTTCTATTGTTACGTCGAGTCACTTGTGCAGGAGCGGTCACCGTCCATACGCATGCCGCGTTTCCTTGTCTGGACGGTCGTTGAGATCTCGCTGCTGCTTATTCTGACGTCGCCCTGGTCGGGGCTCGTTTATTCCATCAATGACAGCGGCTATCATATCGGGCGCTTTTACCGCCTCGTCCTCTACGCGAATTCTTATTCGTATCTGCTCTTTTCCATCTGTCTCATCCTGGCCGCCGTGGGACGCAAGGTACTGGGCAACACGGAGAAGCTGGCTCTGCTCGGCGGCTGTCTCATCCTGATCGTCGGGGATGTCGCGCGCATGGTGTATCCAATGTATCTCATCATGGATTCCTTCTACATGCTTTCGATTCTTGTCATGTATCTGGCCTTCCAGAACCCGGATCTTTATACGGAGCGCAAGACGGGCCTCCTGAATCAGTCAGCAGTGCTTTCGCTGTTGCAGGAATTCGGAAAGCACGGCGATTTTTCCGTGTTCGCGCTGGTCCTGGATGATTTTTCGGAGAACCGCAGGCTGTATGGCGTCCGCCAGATGGATGCGGGCCTGCGCATCATTGCGGAGTACCTGCGGACACGCCATCCGGATTGCTTTGTTGCCTATCTGGAGGAAGGCCGCTTCATCCTGATTGCCCGGCAGGTGCTGCCGTTTGACCAGATGTGCCGCGATTTCGACCAGCGGCTGCAGGAGCCCTGGCATGATCAGCATGTCAGCCTTTACCTCACGGCAAGCTATGTGGCTTTCCGCGGTCCGTTGATGGTCAGACGTCCGGAAAGCTTCCTGAACTACGTGGCGACGGCGCTGCAGATGGCCGAGCAGCAGAACCAGCTCGTCATCATCGATGAGCGCGAGCGTCAGAAGGCCGAGCATGATGCGAAAATCCGCGCTGCCGTGGACCGGGCGGTCAAGAACAATACGGTGGAGGTGTATTACCAGCCGTTATATGGCACGAAGGAGCAGCGCATCATCGGCGCGGAGGCGCTTTCCCGCATCGTCGACCCCGAGCTCGGCATGATTTCGCCCGGCGAATTCATCCAGGTCGCGGAGCGCAGCGGCAGCATCACGCAGCTTGGTGAGCAGGTCTTCGAGAAGGTCTGTGCATTCCTCGAGCAGCAAGATACGAAGGCACTTGGCATCGACAGGATCAATGTCAATCTTTCGCCTATCCAGTGCCGCGATGAACGCATGCCGGAACGTCTGGTCGCCATTGCCAGGCGCCATCATGTAGACTTCAGCCAGCTCAAGCTCGAAATCACGGAGTCGGCTCTGGCGGATCGTAATGTCCTGCAGGCTAACATGAAGCGGCTCGAGACTCATCATGCCGTCTTCTCACTCGATGATTTCGGCACGGGATATTCCAATCTCATGCGTGTCCTGCGCTTCCCGTTCAGCGATGTCAAGCTCGATATGACGTTCGTGCAGGCGTATTTCAGCCGCCATAACCGGCTGCTGCCGGCCATCATCGACGGGTTCCAGTCCTTCGGTGTCCAGATTACGGCCGAAGGCGTTGAGACGCAGGAGATGGCACGCGAGCTCACGCGGCTTGGCTGCGGCATCCTGCAGGGATATTACTTCTCAAAACCGCTTTCTGAAGCGGATTTCGTGGCCTATGTCGCACGTACGCGGCAGGATCCGGAACATACCATCCGCTTCTGAGCATGACTGCCTGATTTTTACATTATATTTCCATGAGAGAGGAACCGATGCGCGCTGCACGGTTCCTTTTTGTGTGATTCTGTGGTATGCTAGAAGTGTTGTTTTTTGACAAGAATTTTCGAGAACGAACATAGAAGGTGCTTTTTATGATTGACATGCCAGCGAACTGGATGGAGAAAATCCAGCATGTTGATTGGTCGAAAGTCAAGGCGGCGGTGGCCGATTACGGCCCGGTGCTTTCCGTGCTGCGCCAGACCTGGTCGAAGGAGTCCCTGCTCGAGATCAGTCAGGGCAAGCTCTTCGTGCCGGATGATGTCATCAATGACGCCATTGCGAAGCAGATGACGGATGATGGCGCGGTGACGGAAGTCACGATCAAGTCCCATGAGAACGGGCGCCTCGATATCACGGCCAACACGAAAAAAGTCGGTCCCGTCGAAGTGTCGGGGGAGATTAAGGAATTCGTGCATCAGGGTGACAGCTCGTATGCTGTTTACCGGGTACGCAGCAAGAATATCCCGAATCACGGGCTGATGTCCTGGGTGTTCTCGCGCATCTCCCTTTCCATGGCGGAGCGACTCGTCGGCCATATGGAGATGCCCGATAATCTGCCGGTCACCGTTCATCACAATACGGTCCGCGTGGATTACAGCAAGGCCCTGGCAGCCTCGGACTTCGGCAAGACGGAGTATCAGGGGCACCGGCTGATCGATATGATCGAGATCGAGGGAGCCACGCCGAAAGAGGGCGGCGTGGAATTCGATACGAAACTCAATGTGCCCGATGATGTCAAGCAGGCGCTGCTTGCCGTGCTGACTTCGGATACCAGCACGTCTGGTGAGGATGGGGCTGACAGCACGTCAGAAACGGATGCATCTGCCCAGTGAGGCGGATGAAGAAAGATGAGTTTCGCAAGATAGAGATATGCAGAGAGAAAAAGAGAAGGGAGCGATTCTTTGAGCAAGCGCATCATCATGCTCATGGCTGTCCTGTGCACACTGCTGATGGCCGTGCCAACGGTTTCGGCGCACCACAAGACAGAGAATAAAGTAGAGAAGATCCTTTATATTCCGCACGACAACCGGCCAATCTCGGATAAGCAGACGGCGGAGGTCGTCGAGAAGTTGGGCTATGAGGTGGTCGTGCCGCCCGATGATATGCTCGGCAGCCGTGATGATCTCGGCAAGCCGGATGAGCTCTGGAACTGGCTGCAGCAAAATGCCCAGGATGCCGATGCCGCAGTCATTTCGTCGGACTCCATGCTGTACGGCAGCCTCGTGGGCTCGCGCAAGCATGAGTATTCCAAGAATGAGGTGCTGGCGCGCGCCGACCGCTTCAAGTCGTTCCGCAAGGAACATCCGAAGATGCAGCTCTACGTGTTCGGTTCCATCATGCGCACGCCGCGCACGGGCGAGGCTTCGGGTCATGAAGAACCGGGCTATTACCGCAACTACGGCTCCGATATTTTCCGCTACACGGTCCTCAAGGACAAAGAGGAGATGGAGGGGCTGACGCGCCGCGAAAAGAAGGAATATGAGTTCCTCGGACGACTGATTCCCAAGAAATCCCTGGCCGACTGGATGGGACGCCGCGAGAAGAATTTCGCCGCCAATGAGAAGATGATTCAGCTTACGCGCGACAATGCCTTCAATTATTTTGTGCTCGGACGCGATGACAATGCGCCGTATTCCCAAACGCATCTTGAGAGCCGCCATCTGTCGGCTGAGGGCAAGGATCTCGGCAAGACGCGTTTCCAGGCCATGGCTGGCATCGATGAGATCGGCATGCTGATGCTGACGCGTGCCGTCAACGATATCCGCCGTGACGTGCCGTTCGTTTTTGTCCGCTATAACTGGGGCCGCGGCGAATTCACCGTGCCGTCGTATTCCGACGAGAAGATTGGTGACTCCATCGCTTCGGCCATCACGGCCGCCGGCGGCATGCAGGTCAAATCGCCGGAGAAGGCCGATCTCGTCCTCACGGTCAACACGAATCCGAATGGCAGGACTGGTGAGGCCAATGACCGCGACAACGACGGTACGCCGCGCGAGGGCACGAAGTATTTTGCTGATATCGTCAGCGATTACGTCGCGAAGGGGTATCCGGTCGGCGTGGCCGATATCGCCTATGCGAACGGTTCGGACAATGCCCTGATGAATGAGCTGCGCGACCGCGGCCTGCTCTTCAAGATCCGCGCCTATGCCGGCTGGAATACGCCGACGAACAGCACGGGCTTCGTCATCGGCGAGGGCATGCTCACGCGTCACATGAAGGACGATGCCGTCGATCAGCTGCTCATTACGCGCTATCTGGACGACTGGGCGTATCAGGCCAATGTCCGCAACATCATTGCCCGTCAGCTGACGTGGCTGCGCGGCGACGGTGTTTACGGCAGCCTGGATTCCAAGGTGGACGCCGTTTCGCGCCGCTCTTCGCGCATGATGACGCGCTTTGTCGAAGACAATCTGCCGCCGTTTGATTCGCTGGCCGAGATTGACGTGCGTTTCCCCTGGAACCGCATGTTTGAGGCGGATATCCAGCATTCTGCGAAGCAGGAAGTCAATTATTTCGCGCGTTGAGCCACTTTCTTGCATGATCAAAAGCAGTCAGAGATTTGTCTCTGGCTGTTTTTTCATGGAATGACGATAAATTTTTTGTCAAGACAGGAAAATGCCTTCATGCATTCGAATTAAAAAATAGTATTTTCCATATCCATATCATCGCAATCGTCGCATCAACCTCAGCGATTTTGTCCATAGAGAAGGAGTTGTGCTCAGGATGGACACAGAACCGTTACAGAAAAAACTGCATCAGTATTATGACCAGCTGGCCGGAGGGCTCTGTCTCCTGCGTCAGGACCGCGATGAGCAGATTCTCTTTGTCAACTCGGAGATTCTCGCCCTTTATCAGTGTGCGAATGAAGAGGAATTTTATTACATGACGGGCGGCAAATTCTCGGGCATGATGGAGCGCGAGGATTATGTGCCGCTGCGCACGAGAATGAACAGCCGCCACGGCGACCAGTCATCTTCCTATGCGTATCTGACCTTCCGCTATTATACACTCAAGGGACAAAGCCGCTATGTGGAAGGCTGCTGCCGGGAAGCGGAATTCCCGGAAATCGGCAAGGTCTGGCTCGTAAACATCCTCAATCGCGAGGGCAGGGAGCTCGATGGCGAGCTTGATTCGGTGACGGGGCTCCTCAACATGCATGCTTTTTATCAGCGGATACAGGAATTGGCCGGAAGCAGTGCGGGGCCGTATCCTGCTTATGCTTCTGTCTACCTGAATCTGACGAATTTCAAGCTTTTCAATGAGATGCATGGCATTTATGAAGGCGATCGTCTGCTCAAATCCATTGCAGGACTGCTCAGGACGGAGTTCGCTTCATCCTGCCTGAGCCGTCTTTCCGGGGATAATTTTGCCCTGTTTGCACCGCAGGAAGGACTCGAAAAAAAGATAGAAGATCTTTGTCATAAGGCGGATCATCTGATTCATAATCCGAGCATTGTGATGAAGGCAGGGATCTGTCTGTTCATGGGAGAGGAGGCCCTGCCGTCACTGGCCAGCACGTCCTTCGACATGGCCAAGCTGGCCTGTGACAGCATCAAGCGGGATGCGACGCGCTGCTGTGCCGTCTACCATGAGGACATGCGCCGGGAGGTCATGGACCGGGCCTATATCATCGATAATCTCGACCGGGCAATACGGGACGGCCATATCAAGGTTTATCTGCAGCCCGTCGTGCGCGCGCTGACGGGCGAGCTGTGCGGCTATGAGGCACTCGCGCGCTGGGAGTCGCCGGGCCGGGGCGTGTTCTCGCCGGGCTTGTTCATCCCCGTACTCGAGGATACGCGTCTCATCTACAAGCTCGATACGTATATGCTGCAGGAGGTGGGGCGCCTGCTGCGCTATCAGCTTCAGAACAATCTGCCCATGGTACCGGTTTCCGTCAATTTGTCGCGCTATGATTTTCTCTTGATGGATCCGCTGTCTGTCGTGGAGGAGGTCGTCGCTCGCTTCCACATCCCGCGGTATTATCTCAGGCTGGAGGTCACGGAATCAGCCCTTGTCCAGGAACACGATGTTCTCGTGAAGAAACTCCGTCAGTTCCGGGAAGCGGGCTATCAGGTCTGGCTCGATGATTTCGGCAGTGCGTATTCTTCGCTCAATGTTCTGCAGAAGTATCATTTCGATGAACTCAAGATCGATCAGGGACTGCTGCGCGATTTCACTGAGGAGAGCCGGAAAATCATCCGTTCCATTGTGCTGATGGCCAAGACGCTCGGCATCCATGTGCTGGCGGAAGGGGCAGAAACCAGGGAACAGGTCGAATTCCTGCGGGAAATTGGCTGTGAGAAAATCCAGGGCTTCTATTACGGGCGCCCGCTGCCCTATGAAGCCTGCGCCGAGCATTGCCGCCGCTTCCCGCTCAAGGCAGAAACCATTGAGGAGGAGCGGGCCTACGATGTACTGGGCATGGTCAACCTCATCACGGATATGCCCGTGGCACTCTTCTGCTACGATGGCAGGCAGGTTGTCGTCCTGAGCGAGAACGAGGCATACCGGAACGTCGTCCGGGCGACCATGGGCAAAGGGGAACACGATGCACATGAGCGGCTGACGGTGGGCAGTCCGTTCTGGAAGAAGTATCAGGCATTTCTGAGCAAGGTTGCGGCCAGCGGGAAGGAAGAGAACATGACGTACGTGGATAACGGCCAGTATTTCAAGATCCGCGTCCGGAAGGTCGCATCCCTTGGCGATACGATCCTCTGCCGCGCGCATATCTACAACATCACGTACGATCAGGATATGACGTCGTTCCGCCAGTACGATGACATTTTCCGGAATCTGATGCTCATTTACGATGGCGTTTATTTCTTTGATATGGCCCGCGGTGAGCTGCAGGTAATCGAGAGCATGAATTCCCTGATGCATGCGGGCCAGCGCATCAAGGCCATCCCGAGAATCGTGCAGCGCTATGCGAATTATTACGTGCATCCGGAGGACCGCGCCCGGTTCCTGGACTTCCTGGAGCCGCATTCCCTTTTGCGGCGGGCCAGCCATTCGGGACGCTCGGAGGTCATCGGGATGTTCCGGATCCGCGAAGCCGATGGCAGCTACAAGTGGATGGTCTTTGACGCCGTGGCCGTTCATCTGCGGGGGACGCACGATATCCTGCTCTGTGTGCGGGATGACATCTGGGGACGCCAGGAGGATCTTCGTGATCTGCTGCCGAAGTTCGTGCATTCTCAGGGGCTGACGGTGTGTGAGGAACAGCCGGCACCGGCAGAGCTGCCGGCCCTCTGGCAGTCTGTCATGGATTTTGCACCGGACCCCATTTTCTGGAAGGATGAGCAGCGCCGTTACCTTGGCGTCAATCAGGCATTTCTTTCGTATTTCGGACTTCGGGATGCGGCGGAAATCATCGGCAGGAGGGATGAGGATTTTGGCTGGGATATGCGGCCCGATGAGATCGTGGCGGCTGACTGCAGGATTCTGCAGCAGGGTGCCTCCTATCACCGCCTGCTGACGACTTCGCTTTTCAAGGGAGTGCCGCGCCGCATTGCCGTGACGGGGTTTCCGCTTTACACCGGGCGGAAGATCACCGGCATCATCGGCTATTTCACGGATTGCAGCAATTCCAGCCGCGACCAGGAGGAGAAGAAGCTGGGCATCCTGGACCGCGATACTGGTCTCTTCGGTTTTCGCGGCATGCTGATGACCGGACTGGAATACGAGGACCGCTATCGCCAGTTCGGCGCGGAGTACACGGCCTGCCTGCTGCATGTGCCTGAGATGAACTGGATTGTCAAGCACTACGGGCATGCTGTCCGGCGCAAGGCCCTGCAGGCTGTGCGCGACTGCATCCTGCGCTGCAATCCGCTGTCGGGCATCGTCACGCATGTGGGCAACGGTTTTTTCTGCTGCTTTGGGCGGTCGCTGTACGTCAAGAATCTCGAACAGCGCATGGAGAAGCTGGCACAAAGCATTCATGCGCTTACGACCCTGGATGGCCACAGCTGCACGCTTTCGCTGTGCTGGTCACAGGTGCGGTCGGCGGAGACACAGGATTTTGATGAACTTTTGATGCTGCTCTCCGATCGCCTGCACGATCAGGAGCAGCAATGCCGGGGCGGTGGCACTGGCATGAAGAATCCAGTCGTCTTTGAACGGGAGAAGTTTGATGATTGGCAGGAGCGCGTCTTCATGGCGGACATCGAGACGTATGACCTGCTCTACATCAATCAGGCCATGCGCAAGGCACTCGATCTGCCGGACGACTATCCGCTTGACGGTAAGAAGTGCTATGAGGTGATGATGGGCAGCAATGCACCATGTCACGCCTGTACGAATCACCTGCTCTGCCGGCAGAAGATCTACACATGGACGCATTCCTTCAGCCATAGGGGCAGCATGGTCCTGCAGCACGATACCCTCGTGCCCTGGCAGGGGCGCAATGTGCGCTTCTCAGCATCGGCGGATCTCCATCAGTACCTGGATTACGAAACGGAGAAGAAAAACATGCTGCTGCGCGAGGAGGTCATCAATGACATCATTGCTCTCGGCATGAAGGAACGCAATCCCGAGGAGGGCATCCGCAAGATGCTGGCCAAGATCGGCGAGACGCTGCAGGCGGAGCGCGTGCTGATCTTTGAGGAACACGACGGTGCCACGGTCAGCGGGACGTACGAATGGCGCCGGGATGCGCTGCCATCCCTGCTCGCCAACCTCCAAGATATTCCGCGCGCTCAGCTGCGGCCGCTGTATGAGCATTTTGAGCATAACCACATGCTGATCCTCAACGATACGGCTCCGTTCCTGCAGCGCCATCCGGGACTCCACCCGATGCTGCACAGTGTCCGCAGCCTTGTTTCCGGCCATCTGATTCAGTCGGGCCGTTCCCTGGGCTTTACCGAGGTGGTCAATCCGGCTTCAGCATCCTTTTCTTCTGCGACGTTCCTGCTGAGTTCGTTGACGAGCTTCCTCGCCATCATGCTGCGCAACCGCGATACGATCAAGCGACTCGAAGAGCTTGGCACTGTCGATCAGCTGACTGGTGTGCGCAACCGCCGGGCGCTGCTTTCGTACATCCATGGTCTGCCGGCGGGCTTCCAGTTCGCGTTTATCTTCGGCGATATCAACGGTCTCAAGGAAGAAAATGATACGAAGGGGCATGAAGCAGGGGACCGCCTGATCCGCCGGTCAGCAGCGGTGCTCGCGGAGGTGTCCGGCGCAGACCACGTATTCCGCATGGGCGGAGATGAGTTCCTGCTCATCGTCCCTCATGTCAGTGAAAAACAGGCCTCGTGCATCCTGCGCGACATCCGCCGCCGGTATGATGCGGAAGGTATCAGCATTGCGCTGGGCTGCGTCGTCCGTACCTCGCCCTTTGACGATATCGACAGCATCATCTCGGAGACGGACCGCAGGATGTATCAGAACAAAACCATCATGCACAGCCAGCGCGGCATGCCCGCGCGCGTCAGCACATGATGGTTTTCGATTGATGTTCAGTTGTTGTACGGATTGCCGCGCATTCCCTGTTCAGCGGCAGTGTGCCAGGGTGAGCGGGACATTTCGCTCGCGCATTTCCTCCTGCTCGCCGGAGCTGAGTCCGTCATCGGTGTAGACCATGGCGATGTCCGTGTACGATACGAGCGGGATGCGGCCTGTCTGATGGAATTTTGCTGCTTCCGTCAGGATGATGATGTTTCGGGCGTGGGCGGCCATGGCCTGCGTCGCTTCGGCACGGGCCGCGTCGTTTGTCATGAATCCCGTGTCGTCACGTCCGTCCGTGCCGATGAAGATCTTGTCGACCTTGAGCCCTTCGACGCAGCGCCGGAGCATGGGGCCGACGACGACCTGGGAATCGTGCTGGTATTCGCCGCCGAGCAGGATGATGTGAGCGTTGTTCTGACGCCGGATATAAGCGGCGATGAAGGCGGAATTGGTGATGATCGTGATGTGCCGGTGCGTCTTGACGAGCTCTTCGGCGAGCAGGGAGCAGCAGCCGCCCGATTCGATCATGACGGTTTCGCCGTCGCAGACGGAGGCAGCTGCCAGGCGGGCTATGGCAGCCTTGTGCTCGTGGTTGAAGGACAGGTGATTGGCGACATCGGCGCTTTCGAGCAGGACGGCATAGCCGTGTTCGCGCCGCAGGTATCCCTGATGTGCAAGGCGGTTGAGATCCTTGCGGATCGTGACTTCTGAGACGGCGAGCGCCTCGGAGAGTTCGGTGACCGTGATGCGTTTTTTCTGGCCGATGAGATTTAAGAGTTCCTTGTGACGTGCGAATAAATCCATATGCCCCATCCTTTCCATCCGTAGTTCTGTCTTTATTATACCATGCCGGCCGCTCTGACAGGAAAAGCCGTTGTCCCAGCATGATGATGCTGCGACAACGGCTTTTTGATGCATGAATCCAGGATGATCAGGCATTTTCCTTGCGGAACTTGTCCATGAACTCGGCAAGGGCGACGGCACCCTCATACGGCATCGCGTTGTAGATGGAGGCGCGCATGCCGCCGACGCTGCGGTGGCCCTTGACGCCGCTGAGCTTGTGTGTCAGCGCCTCGGCGACGAATTTCTTCTCGAGTTCTTCGCTCGGCAGACGGAACGTGACGTTCATAAAGGAACGGCTTTCCTTCTCGGCATGGCCACGGTAGAAGCCGTTGGAATTATCGATGGCATCATAGACGACCTTGGCCTTGCGCTCGTTGCGGCGTGCCATCTCTTCGAGGCCGCCCTGTGCCTTGATCCAGGCAGCGACCTTGCCGACCATGTAGATGCAGAAAGCCGGCGGCGTGTTATAGAGGGAGTCCTTCTTGTAGAACGTGTCATAGCGGAACATCGTCGGCAGGGCCTCCGGACTCTTCTCGAGCAGGCTCTTCCTGGCGACGACGAGCACAACACCAGCCGGGCCGAGGTTCTTCTGGACGCCGGCATAGATGAAATCGAACTTGTGGAAGTCCATCGGGCGCGAGAGCATATCCGAGGACATGTCGGCAAAGAGCGGTACACCGTTTGTCTCCGGGACGTAGTGGTACTCCGTGCCGTAGATGGTGTTGTTGTAGCAGAGGTGGACGTAGGCAGCCTGTGGATCGATCTTGAGCTCTTCCTGCGTCGGGATGTGCTTGTAACCGCCTTCCTTGCTGGAAGCTGCAATCGTGCCGATGCCGAGGTGCTCTGCTTCTTTATAGGCCTTTTCGGCGAAGCTGCCGGAGAGGACGTAGGCACCCGGGTGTTCCTTCGTGGCGTAGTTCAGCGGGATCATGGCAAACTGCTGGCTGGCACCGCCCTGACAGAACAGGACCTCGTAATCATCGCCGAGCCCCATGAGTTCCTTGATGTCCTGTTTGGCCTTTTCGTGTACGGCTGCGTACTGCGGGGCACGATGGCTGATCTCGAGGATCGACATGCCGCTGTGGTTGAAGTTCAGGAATTCCGCCTGTGCTTCCTTGAGGACTTCGAGCGGCAGGGTAGCCGGGCCGGGGTTAAAATTGTAAACGCGATCTGCTTCCATGGGATAACCTCCTGTTCGTACTGTTGACATGAAAAACATGCCATTATGTGACTTGTTTCACTTGTGTCCGAGTGGATGTCCGTATGATGTGGACACGCGGCGTTTTGTTATATTCTAACGCGAAAAAAACAGAAAAGCAAGCGGAAAAATTAAACATGTTTTTTGTGAGAACACACTTGACGGCTGAAAATGGATGATTTATAATACACGTATGCACATAAATAGGCAACGCGAGGAAGAGGAAGCCGAAGGGTGATTCCTGAAAGAGAGCCGGCGGCTGGTGTGAGCTGGCAGGGATTCCGGAGGTTCCGCCTTGGAGCGGCTGATGAAAGTCAGACGGTTGCGCCCGATATCGCGCCGAGAGAGATGCCTCTGGCATCACTTGGGTGGCACCACGGAACAGAGCGTTTCGTCCCAATTGCGGGACGAAGCGTTTTTTTGTTGGCTCAGTTCCAGGCGGTGCCGCGTGCAGCGTAGAATGCGCAGGATCTGTTTGTGGAATAGGATAAAGAGGAGCGAGCAAGATGAAGGTTTTAGCAGCAGATGGTATTTCGCCGAAAGGCATTGAGCTTTTGCAGAAGGAATTTGAGGTTGTCGTCAAGGATAAACTGCCGGCAGAGGAGCTCCTGGAGATCATCCCGGATTTTGATGCACTCATCGTGCGTTCGGCATCGAAGGTTACGGCTGAGGTCATCGCCCGTGCAACGAAGCTCAAGATCATCGGCCGTGCCGGCGTCGGCGTCGACAACATCGATATCCCGGCCGCCACGGCCAAGGGCATTATCGTCATCAATTCTCCGGGCGGCAACACCATCGCTGCCACGGAGCACACGATGGCCATGATGCTCGCGATGTCCCGCAA
Source organism: Mitsuokella sp. AF21-1AC (assembly GCF_003458855.1). Lineage (NCBI taxonomy): Bacteria > Bacillati > Bacillota > Negativicutes > Selenomonadales > Selenomonadaceae > Mitsuokella > Mitsuokella sp. AF21-1AC. The sequence continues at coordinate 13,350 of NZ_QRVW01000015.1, read as the reverse complement.
CATCCCGATTGCCAACGAGACGATGCACAAGGGCGAGTGGAACCGCAAGAAATACGTCGGCGTCGAACTGCGCGGCAAGACGCTCGGTGTCATCGGCATGGGCCGCATCGGTTCCGGCGTGGCCAAGCGCGCGATGGCCTTTGATATGAACGTCATCGCCTACGATCCTTATATTAATGAAGAGCGTGCGCAGGCCCTCGGCGTCAAAGTCGCGACGTTCGATGAGGTCATCGAGAACGCGGACTTCATCACGGTGCATATGCCGCTGACGAAGGACACGAAGGGCATGATCGCCATGGATCAGATGAAGAAGATGAAGAAGGGCGTGCGCCTCATCAACTGTGCACGCGGCGGTATCATCGACGAGGCTGATCTCGCGGAGGCGCTCAAGCAGGGCATCGTCACGGCTGCGGCCATCGATGTTTACACGAGTGAGCCGCCGGCTGAGAAGGGCAATCCGCTGCTCACGGCTCCGAATATCGTATTGACACCGCATCTCGGCGCTTCGACGGTTGAGGCACAGATCGGCGTCTCGGTCGATGTGGCCAAGGGCATCATCGCCGCGCTTCACGGTGAGCCGGTGGCGACGGCTGTCAACATGGCGCCGGTTTCCCCGCAGGTCATGCGCGTCATCGCGCCGTATCTCACGCTGGCAGAGCGCCTCGGCGGTACCGTGGTTGGCCTGGCGGAAGGCCCCATCGAGAAGGTCGAAGTCACGTACAATGGTGAGATCACGGAAGTCAACACGGGCCTCCTGACGACGGCCGTCATCAAGGGCATCCTGAATCCGGTCATGGAGAACGAGGTCAATTACGTCAATGCACCGGGCCTTGCCAAGGAACGCGGCATCAAGGTTTCCGAGCGCAAGGAGAAGGAAGCCGAGGCCGATAACTTCACGAATCTCATCACGGTCACGGTGCAGGCCGGCGGCCGCGAGCTTTCCGTACAGGGCACGCTGTTTGGCAAGAAGGGCCGCATCGTCCGCATCAACAATTTCCGCGTCGATGTCGATCCGCATGCTCGCATCCTCGTCTGCCCGCACATCAACCGCCCGGGCGTCATCGGCACGGTCGGCACGCTGCTCGGCGGCAATGGCGTCAATATCTCGGCCATGCAGGTCGGCACGACAGAGGAAGAGGGCAAGAACCTCATGGTGCTCACGGTCGACAACGATATCCCGCCCGCACTCCTCGAGACGGTCAAGGCACTAGACGGGATCTTCGATGCCAAACTCGTCAATTTCTATGCCATCTGACGTCGCACGATACTGCGCGTAATATTATTGGAAAGAAACAATCATTTTGGGGACAGGCAGCGTTCTTCTGCCTGTCCCCTTTTTGACTGCCTGTACGTATTTTGTATACAGGTTATAAAAAATCGCGCAATTCAATAAACATAGTTACAAGTATACATGCATACAACTTGCTTTACATGTAAACATGTGCTACTATATATCCATGGATGGAGGAATGACGTATGTATACAAAAGATATGCTTGTAACAAAAATTAAAATGATTGCACTCAGCAAGATTCGCGGAATCGAGGATTCCGTCATGAGCAATCCCATGGTTTACCGTCGGGATACGCGTGCGTACTGCGAAGCGATGTACGATGTGATCAGCAACATGTCTTTTGCCCAGCTCAAACGCATCGTCATCCCGATTTATGAGAATTATGCCGAGATGGGCATGGCTGACGACGGCTATGTGGCCGATTCGCTCATGATGATTGCCCTGGCACTCTATCAGAATGAGATTGGTGAAGAAAACATCTACGACCAAGGGTGGACGAGCTATGTCGAGGACTTTTTCCGCCTCGCAACTGCCTGATGGTCGGATACACATTCATACCTTTGAAAATCTCCCGCGAGGGAGATTTTTTTGTTGGCTGGAATGACGCTTTCTATAACAAAAATAAAATAATCTTGCGATAAATCGACAGTCAAGGTATAGTAGTGGTATACACGCAAATGGAAAGGGATGATTTTTCGGTTAGGAGGCGATCTTGTGCCGATGTATCGGAAATCCATGCTGGTGCTGCTGGTGCTCGCAGCAGCTGTGATCGGCGGTATCTTTTACGGTCTGCATGCACAGGAGCAGGCGGTGCCGCTCGATGCGGCCGGTGAGCAGCAGGCATCGCCCGCTGCCAGCAGGGCAGAGACAGCGGAGGTCACCGTCTATGTGACGGGGGCCGTGCAAAAACCGGGCCTTGTGACGGTCCCTGAAGGAACGCGCATCGCAGCAGCCGTTGAGGCCTGCGGCGGCCTGCTGCCCACGGCAGCCAGTGAGAGTATCAATCTCGCGCAGGTGCTGAAGGATGGTCAGCAGATCACGGTGCCGGAACGTCAGCAGCTGGCGGCACAGGCTGTTTCAGGAGCCGCTTCGGGAGCTGCACCGGGGGCTGCCCAGGCGAAGGCTGCAGCTGCGGGCGGAGCCGCTTCGTCCGGACTCGTCAATATCAATACGGCGGACGAGAAGCTTCTCGACACACTGCCTGGCATCGGCCCGGCCATGGCGAAGCGGATCATCGAGTACCGTGAGACACAGGGCCCGTTTACGGCCATCGAAGAGCTGAAGCGGGTGAAGGGCATCGGCGAGGCAAAGTTTGCCAAGCTCAAGGATAAGGTCTGCATTTAAGGAACATTCCTTGCGTTTCAATACGGAGGCTGCTATGCGTTATGGACAACATCCGGAACGGTTCTTTGTTTCCCTGCTTTTTGCGCTGGCGCTCGGCATCCTGGCAGGACTTGCCTTCCTGCCGGAACTGCAGGGATGGCCGGGGTCCCTCTGGTTCATGGTCCTGCTCGGCAGTCTGCTGCTGACTGCTCTTGCCGTCTGGCGGCAGCCGGCGCTTGCCTGGCCCTGCTTTGTGCTGCTTTTTTTCCTGCTCGGTGCAGGGCGGCTGCAGCAGGCTGTGAGCCTGCATGCGGATGATATTTCCCGCTTTGCCGGCAGTACGGTAAGCGTAGCGGGACGACTGACCGGCGAGATGCAGGCCGTGCAGGACACGACGGGCTTTCGCGTCTCGTATCCGCTCGCTGTCACAGGGGTGCGTCATGGCCGTGGCAAGTGGGAACAGGCGTCCGGCGGCGTCGTGCTTTACGGCCATACAGCCACGCGTGAGGAGGCGGAGGCGCGCATCGGCGATCTCGTGCAGTCCGCCGGAGAACTGCGGCTCATACACGGCTATCAGAATCCGGGTCAGATCGATACGGCTCTGCTGCGCCGGGAGGAGGGCATCACGGCCAATGTCTTTGCCGGCAAGAACAAGATCGTGGTCAAGGCTGAGGAGGCCGCGCCTCTGCTGCGCCTTGCCGCCGGGGTGCGGCAGCATTACCGTGAGGCGATGCAGCAGGTCATGCCGCCGCAGGATGCAGCGGCCATCTTTGCCCTGCTGTTCGGCGGCTATGACGGGCTTGACCCGGAGCTCGTGGAATCGTTTACGATAACGGGGCTCATCCACATCCTGTCTGTTTCGGGGTCTCACATCAGCCTCGTGGCTGCGGCCATTGCCGGCATCTGCCTGCTGCTGCGCCTGCCGATGGCATGTTCTGCCGTCCTCGTCACGGCGGCCATTGCTTTTTATCCACTGCTGGCTGGCTTTGTGCCGCCCGTCGTGCGTGCGGCGGTCATGGGCGGGCTGACTTTTCTGGCCCTGGCGCTGGGGCGTGAGCGGGATTCCCGTCACATTCTCCTCCTGACGGGCATGGCCATGCTGCTGTATTCGCCGCTGCTGCTTTTTCACATTAGCTTTGAATTGTCGTTCCTGGCGACAGCCGGGCTTTTGTACCTGGCTCCCGTTTTCCACCGGTGGCTGCGGGCCCGCCGGGTACCTGCGGCCATCTCGCTTGGTCTTTCCATCACGCTGGCTGCGCAGCTGGCGACGCTGCCCGTACTGGCCTGGTATTTCCAGCGCGTGTCCATCGTGGCACTGCTGGCCAATCTTGTGGTCACACCGCTGCTCGACGTGCTGATCCTCCTGGGGCTGTTGTCCGGGTTCGTGGCCCTGCTGCTGCCGACTGCCGGCGGGATGCTTTTCGGCGGCTGCAGCTTGCTGCTGGGCCTTGCTTCTGAGATGACGCGCTGGCTGGCTGCGCTGCCCTTCAGCGTGGCGGTGGTCCCGGCCTTTCCCTTCTGGGCCGTCCTGCTTTTTTATCTGCTCCTGTTTTTGCCGGCCCTGCCAGCTGAATGGCGGGGGCAGCTGGCGGCGTTTCTGCGCCGTGAGTCCCTGGCTGCAGGCCTTTTCCTGCTGGGGCTTGGCACTTTCCTGGCAATCGGTCATTGTATGGCATCCAGGGAGCTTACGGTGCATTTCATCGATGCCGGACAGGGCGATGCTGCACTTGTCATGACGCCTTCTGGAAAGGCTGTCCTCTTTGATGCCGGCGGCAGGCGTACGGGAAATTTCGACATCGGCGAGCGTGTCACGCTGCCTTATCTGCGTCACTATGGCGTGCGCCGCCTTGAGGCTGTGTTCCTGACGCACGCTCATGAGGACCACGCACAGGGCTGCGGAGCCATCCTGCAAAGTCTGCCCGTCGGCATGGTCTACACGGCTGGCGAGGGGCGGGAGGTCTATGCGAGGAGCATGCGGCTGGGCGACAACGATTCCGTGCTCGGCAAACTGAAGCCAGTAACAAGTGGGCAGAGCTTTGAGGTCGACGGGCTCACAATCGAGGTACTGCATGCGCCTCAGGCCGCGGAGGAAGGGGATAAGCGCGGCAATGAAGCCTCGAATGTCTACCGCCTGCGCTATGGCGATGCGAGTTTCCTGATTACGGGCGATTTGACGGCAGAAGGCGAGGCCGGTCTCCTCGCGTGCGGTGCCGATGTACGGGCGACCGTGCTGAAGGTCGCCCATCACGGCTCGCGGACCTCTACCTCAGAGGCATTCCTGCAGGCGGCGCATCCTGCTTATGGCGTCATCTGCGCCGGGCGCGACAACAGTTTCGGCCATCCGCATGCGGAGGTCGTGGCACGCCTGCAGCAGCACGAGGTCAAAATCCTGCGGACGGACCGCGACGGTGCGGTCGTCTTTGCCACAGATGGACGCAGGCTGCGCATCTCGACGTACCGTGAACAAAGCCTGACGGCAAGACTTGAGCAGGCCGTCCTTTATCAGCAGGCAGGTCCGGTTTCATGATGAAGAAAGGGGGGCCGGTATGGAACTCAATGAACAGCAGAAGCAGGTCGCGGCAGACCTCGAGCACAATATCTTAATGCTGGCGCCGGCCGGTACCGGCAAGACGAATACGCTGGCCTGCCGCATCGAGAACATCCTGGCAGAGAACCGGGCCATGCCGGAGGAGATCCTCTGCCTGACGTTCACGAACAAGGCCTGCCGTGAGATGCAGGAACGCATCAAGAAACAGGCGGGCGATGCGGGGGCACGCGTCCTCATCAAGACGTTTCACAGCTTCTGTTACGATATCATAAAGACCGAAGCCAAGCGCCACTCGGATCTCTTTGCTGATTTCACGATCTTTGACGAGGCGGACTGTCAGGCCCTGCTGCGGGACATCGCGGGGGATTATCCGCTGCGGGCTCTGCAGCAGCTGGCCTCTCAGCTCAAGGAGTGGCGGGCACGCTATAAGCTGTACACGGATGATGCTGAAGAGGACTACCGTCAGACTCTGCGGCGCCTGACCGGGGAGCAGCCGAAGACGGTGCAGGCCCTGGCCGTCGATGGGCGCTACCAGTTTGACCGGACGTTCTACGATGCCTGGCAGGAAGAGGGGCCTTGCTGGACGGCATCTTACGACCGGCGGCTGCACGATGTCCACGGCCTCGATTTCACGGATCTCATCGTGCAGGCCAAGGTCCTCCTGGAGCAGCCGTCGATTGCCATCAAGTGGACCCGGCGCTTTGCCTACATCCATATCGATGAAGTGCAGGATACGAGCGAGCTTGAATACGATATCCTGTCGCATATCTTCGGTAGCAGCAGGCTGCTGCTCTGCGGCGATTACTTCCAGACCATCTACGAATGGCGAGGCTCGCATCCTGAGGTGGTGCTGAGCCGCTTCATAGAGAATTGGCATCCGCGGCGCATCAGCCTGCGCGAGAATTACCGCAGCACACAGGTTCTGCTCAATGCGTCTTTTGCCTGGCTGCAGCACCTCTTTCCCGAGCGCGTGGCGGCCTTTTATCCGCAGGGACTCGAGGCCGTGAGCCGCGAACACGGGGCTGCCATTGTGCTCAAGGGGGCCATGGACTTTACCGACGAAGCCCAGTGGATCTACTATACCATCCAGCAGCTGCCTTCCGAAGCATACGACAAGGTGTGCATCCTGACGCGCAGCAATTCATACAACAAGGCCCTTTCCGGACAGTTCCTGAGTCTCGGGCGTCAGCTGCCGCCCGGGGAACGGCTGCCGTTCATGCTCATCGACGAGATGAAATTCTTCCGGCGTCAGGAAGTCAAGGATGTGCTGGCTTTCCTGAAACTCATCGTGAACCCGCATGATATCGCGAGTTTTGTGCGCCTGCTGAACCGCTTCGGCCGCGGCATCGGCCCGGCTGCCATCCGGGAGATCTCCTCGCAGCGCTATCGCGAGGCCGGCCTGCGCCTGACGGATTTCCTCGATGAGGATGCGCGCCGCACGGGAGATTTTTTTGCCGTTTTGGGCAGGGCCATGGCGGAGGAGAATGTCGTCGTCTTTGATGTTGAGGCCACAGGTGTCGATGTGACACGCGACGAGATCATTGAGATTGCCGGCCTGCGCCTGGGGCGCGACGGTTCTGTCAAAGAGACGTTCAAGCGCTTCCTGCTGCCGACGCGTTCCGTCGGGGAAAGCGAGGCGGTTCACGGGATCTCAGACGAGTGGCTGCAGCAGCATGGAAGCCGGCCTGAGGATGTGCTGAAGGATTTCTGCGCGTTTGCCGAAGGCTCGGTCATCGTCGGTCACAATGTGACGTATGACCTCCGCATCCTCGGCAGCCATCTGAGCCGTTTGCAGCTGCCGCCGCTTTCTTATCGCCGCTATTACGATACGCTCGATATCTTCCGGCGCTTTTATCCCGGCCTTCCGAATCACAAGCTGGATTTTCTGAGCGAATACTGCGGTGTGGCCCATAAGCCGAGTCACGATGCCCTGGCCGATGTGGAGGCCACGGCGGATATCCTTCTGTATGCCTGGCACAAGGCCATTGCGCCGCGTGAATGGGATCGCCGGCAGTACATGGCCAGATGGCAGGAGAAGTTCGATACGCTGGCTGCCAAGCTGGAAACCTTTCGCCGGTCTTCCGGGGAGCTGCGTCCGTACCAGCTCATCGGCAAGATCGTGGTGGAGATGGGCATGGATCTTTACTACCGTGAGCGCGGTGAGCTGCTGCGTCTCGAGAATCTGCGGGAGCTCTACCGCCGCGCACGCGATGCCGACGATGAAGAGGTGCGCCCGCTCGATGCACTTCTTCGCTTCTTGAGTGAGGCGAGCCTCACGACGACGGATCTCGATTTGCGCTCGAAAAAGGTGGAGATCCCCATCATCACCGTTCATCAGGCCAAGGGTACGGAATTTGATTACGTCTTCCTGGCCGGGCTGCAGGAGGGCACGTTCCCGGGGCTGCAGGCCGAGCGCACGGGCAGGCTCGCGGAGGAAGCACGCCTTTTTTACGTGGCCATCACGCGCCCGCGCAAGCGGCTGTTCCTCTCCTGGTGCCAGCATCAGTACGGGCATGAGCGTCAGATGAGCCGCTTCGTGCGGGCTTTGCCGCGTCACGATGTGCAGAATGTTTGAGTGCTTGTTTGGTATGGTATAATTTTTTTAGCAAATGTGCTGTACGGATAACGAGAAAGGAAAATATGCAGCGATGAAATACGGTGAATTCATGGTGCGCCTCAGAAAAGATGGCCTGCGCCACATCTACCTCCTGGCCGGAGAGGAACACTATTATATCGAAAAAGCCCTGGAAGCTCTGCTCGGCGGCCTGTTCCAGACGGTGCAGGAACGGCAGGACGGTTTGCAGAAATTCCAGGGTGATGTGGATCCGGCTGTTTTGGCTGGCAGTATTGAACAGGCGCCGTTTTTTGCACCGCAGAACGTCATCCTCGTGCAGGATGTTCCATGGTTTCGCAGCGGCAGAAAAGGCTCTGAAGGGAAGGAAAAGGAGGACAAGGACAAGCGACTGTCGGGCATCATGCAGGTCCTGGCGGACATGCCTCCTTACAGCTATGTCATCTTCGTGGTGAATTACAATGTGGACAAGCGGCGCAAGCTGACCAAGCTCGTGGAAAAGAACGGTCAGCTCCTCGAGGCCGAGCCCCTGCGACCCTGGACCATCAACGAATGGCTGCAGGGCAAACTGCAGGCGCTCAACAAGGAACTCGACCGCGACGCCTATGCCTATTTTTCGGGTGCCGTCAGCATGATGCAGCAGATCTCCCTGTCGTATCTCGACAAGGAGTTTGACAAGCTGGCCATGTTCAGCCGGGACCGCCGCATTACGAAGGCTGAGCTCGTGGAGGTGTTCGCGGGCGTTCCCGAGGTGTCAGTCTTTGCGCTGCTCGATGCCATCAGTGCGCGCGATGCGAAGAAAGCATTGCTGATCCTGCACCGCCAGCTGGCAGACGGCATTTATTTCACGGTCATCCTCAGCCTTCTGACGCGTCATGTGCGCCAGCTCTGGCAGGCTCGCATCCTGCAGCAGCAGGGCGTGCGAGGCAAGGCACTGGCAAAGCCACTGGAACTCAATCCGTTCATCGCCGAGCGCCTCGGACGCGCCGCCATGCAGTTCCCGGAGACCGTCCTGAAGAAGGCCATGCTGCAGCTCATCGATGCCGATTACTATCTCAAGACGGGGCAGGCCGGTGAAGAGGTACTTGAAGAAGCCGTCATCGGACTCTGCTGCAATCAGGCAGACTGAGCAAAGGCATTACGCTTTTTCTTCCGGGAAGGGTGCGAAGACTGCGCAGATGGCAGCCAGCGGCAGGGTCAGCGAGGAAAGCAGCAGGGCGCTCGAAAGTCCAATCTGGTCGCCGAGTGCAGCCACGAGTGCCGTGCCGAAGCTGCCGAGGCCGAAGGAGAGGCCGAGCATCATGCCCGAGGCCATGCCTTCGCTGCCGGGCATGGCGCGCTGAGCCCAGACGAGGGAACTCGGCTGGGAGGCGAGCAGCAGGGCGCCCGACAGGAAGAGCGCGATAAGTGACAATGGCTCTGTGCCCGGATGCAGGTAGAAATAAGCCGTGGGGAAGATGGCAAGTGCGAGCGCAGCGATGATGATGCGCTTGTGTGCGAAGCGGTCGCCGAGATAGCCGCCTGTGAGTCCGCCAACCGTGCAGCCCACGAGGAACAGGGTCAGCAGGGAACCCGATAGGATTCCCGAATAGCCGCTCGTCACGAGCAGCAGCGGCAGGAACGTCGACATCGAGACATGTGTGATGCAGCGCAGGCCCATGGCGATATTGAGCCGCAGGATGGACGCGTTGTGCAGGATCTCCCCCAGGTGAAATGTCTTGGTTTTTGCAAGATCGGTCACCGTGGAAAAATGCGTGAGCCCGCTGCGCAGGCAGATGAGTGCGAACAAGAAGCCGGGAATCATGAGCAACGGCAGGTCGCTCATGGAAAAGGCGTTGAGGTAGGCGACGATGATGATGGGCGCGAGTGCGTAGCCGAGATTGCCGCCTGCGATGTAATACGACATCGAGCGTCCCTGGCGCGCGGCCTCTGCTGTCCTGGCCACGAGCGTCGAGCCGAGCGGATGGAAGGCGGATACGGAAAGACCGGTCAGCGCGATGATGATAAAGAGCATGACCTTCGTCGTAATGAGCCCGATGGAGCAGATGCAGACGGCGCCAAAAGGGATCACGGGAATCAGCAGGCGGCTGAGGTTGTGACGGTCCATGACGTAGCCGAAGACCGGCTGCAGCATGTTGCTCGTGATGCTAAGCACCATGACGAGCAGGCCGCTGAGCGTCAGGGAAAGGCCGAGCTGCGGCATGATGATGGGCAGCAGGATCGGCAGGAAATTGCAGTAGAAGTCATTGAGGAAATGGCCGCAGCTCAAAAGCCAGGTGCCATCCTTCTTGGGCGCGCCCGTCTGGGCGGCCGGGGCAGTCGTGGAATACATGAAAGCTTCCTTTCGCTTGTGAATGAAACGGATGAGCAGAACGGGAAATCAGCGTTCTCCCGCCATGGCTGCAAGGATGCGCCGCAGCGGCAGAACCTTCAGTAGCAGGCAGCAGATGATGAATTCGGGCAGCAGGTAGCTGGCGTTGAAGACCAGCGAATAGAGCGCCGGATTCATGCCCTCCGGCGCATAGGAGGCGAAGAACACGACGCCTGAGATAAAGTGGCAGGCGAAGCGGCCGGCGAATGCCAGAGCCGTGCCGAGATAGAGGTGCTTCTGCCAGAGCCCTGCGAGGCCCATGGCCATATAGGGCAGCGGATAGTCAAACAGGACCTGGACGGGATGGACGATGAAGGGATCCTGCATCATGTTGACCATGCCGTAGAGAAAGCCCGTGAGCGCGCCGATGCCGGGGCCGTAGCGATAGGAGATGAGGAGCAGCGGCACCATGGCGCCGGCCGTCACGCTGCCGCCCTGCGGCATATGGAACAGGCGGAACTGGTGCAGGATGATGGTCAGCGCCAGCATCAGGGCAATATTGATGATCGTGCGCGTCGTCAGCTTGATGTGACGGAGATAGAGCCCGCCGAGAATCAGCAGCACGCCGAGCAGGGCGAACCCTGCGGTGGGATGTGTCAGGATTTCAGACATGCAAACACTTCTTTCTATAACATTAAATAACCATTGTCGTTTGAACGATTTCATTGTAACAAAGGTTACGGCGAAACACAAGGCGGCTGTGATAAGCTGAAAATAAGAGAAAATGGGCGGCCTGTTTGTGTGCCGCCATTACTGCAGGAGGAATCACGATGGGAAAATGGGCAGTCATTTATTCGTCAGTCACGGGCAATACGAGAACGATTGCGGAGGCAATCGCAGAGCAGGCGGGAGAAGCCGATGTCTTTCGCGTACAGGATGCGCCGGAAGATCTTTCCGGGTATGAAGTAGTAGCGCTGGGCTACTGGCTGCGTCTCGGACAGCCGGATCCCCTGATGCTCAAGTATCTGCCGAAAGTCCACGATGCCCAGGTCGTATTCTTCCAGACACATGGCACGGCACCGACGAGTGAGCACGCCATCACGAGCTTTGCACGCGCCGGCTACAACCTCGGAGCAGGCTGCACGATTCTCGGCACCTTCGGCTGCCGCGGCAAAATCAATCCCGCAATGCTTGAAAAGCGCAAGAACGCCGGTCCGGACGACCCGCACGGCGGCGCCAAGAGCATGGAGCGCTGGAAGCTCGCCTCGACGCATCCGGATGCTCAGGACATCGCAGATGCCAAAGATCTCGTCGACCGCATGAAGCACAAGATGGTCTTGCGTGAGCGCTTCCTGGCGAAGAAAGCTGCTAAAATCGCAGCCCTGGCAAAGAAAAACAGATAAGCTTGCTATAAGGATATAAGGCACAGGAACTTTGAGCAGAAAGAAAGCCTCCCATCCATTGCTTCATGGATGGGAGGCTTTTTTCTGCTGGTCTTATTTTGCTGCTTCGCGCTTTTTCGTCAGGTATTCGTCGATACTGTTTGCCACATGCTTGGCATCCTTGACGACCTGTACGACGTTGCAGGGGCCGAGAACGACATCGCCTGCCGAGAAGACGCCGTCGCGTGTCGTGGCGCCGTTCTCATCAACCTCGACGAGGCCGCGATCGTTGACCTCAAGGCCCGTCGTCGAGCGCACGATCTTGTCCTTCGGGCCCTGGCTGACGGCGATGATCGTGCTGTCGGCCGGGTAGAGCTGGGCTTCGTCTTCGCCGATGAGCTTGCCGTCTTCATCGAAGTGGCGTTCCTTCAACATCGGGCCCTCGCGCGTGATGGATTCGACGCCCTTGTTGAATTCGAATTCGACGCCGTCGGCCTGTGCGTATTCGTATTCGCGGATGCTGGCGCGCACTTCATTGCGGCGCGCGTAGACCGTGACGTAGCGGCTGCCCTTGCGGATGGCCGTGCGTGCCGCGTCCATCGCGGAGTTGCCGGAACCGATGATGGCGACGCGGTCACCGAGATTGTAGACATCCGGGTTCTGCAGGTAGTCGACGGCATAGTGGCAGCAGCCGAGGCTCTCACCCTTGACGCCGAGGCCGCGCGCACGCCAGACACCGGAGCCGATGAAGACGGCGTCGTAGCCGTCACGGAAAAGCGTGTCGAGCGTGAGGACGCCGCCAATCGTTGTATTGGGGCGGATGTGGATGCCGAGCTCCACGAGCTTCTTCTGATAGCGGTCGAGAATGGAAAGCGGCAGGCGGAAGGAAGGGATGCCGTAGCGCATCATGCCGCCGAGCTTGCTCTTGCGCTCAAAAATCGTGACATCGTAGCCGCGCTGGGCGAGTTTGACGCTGACGGTAATGCCGGCAGGACCGGAACCGATTACAGCGATGTTCTGGCCTTTGGGCGGCTCGTGTTCCATGATGACCTTGTCGAGGTAGATATCGGAGATGTAGTGTTCGATACTGGAGATCTGCACGGGAGCACCCTTGTGTCCCTGGATGCAGTTGCCCTCGCACTGCTTCTCATGGTCGCAGACGAGCGAGCAGACGACGCTCATGGGGTTGTTGGCAAAAAGCATTTCGCCGGCTTCGTTGATGTTGCCGTCGAGAAAGAGACGGATCATCTCTGGTATGTTGGTCTGTGCCGGGCAGCCTTTGAGACGGCATAACGGTTTCTTGCACTGGAGACAGCGGCGTGCCTCATTGATGACATGGATGGCCATCGGATAATCACCTGTTCCTTCGCTTTACTGTTGAAATAGACGTGTTTCTTCCTTATCTATCCATTTTACCCGAAAGTCCGTGTGGATACAAGTTTAGGATATTTTTTCAATTAAAATGCGGCCAGGAATCTTCCCACTTCAGTCAGGAGAGGAATGGCCGCAACGGTAGTCACTTGGAATACTGATTCTGGATGTATTTTGCGACTACATCCTTGCTCATGTTGCCAAGTGTGCTCATATAGTAGCTGCGTGGCCAGATATGACCGCCCCAGAATTTATCATGCTTGATCTCGGGATGGTTTTTGAGGAACAGTCTGGCACTGCCGCCTTTGGGTGCCTTGACGATGTTTGTCGGCGTATACTTTGGCTTGAAGCTGATGAGCATGTGCGCATGCTCTGGCATGACTTCCAGTTCTTCGACGGTCACATCGTTCAGCTGCGCGATGCGCAGCAAGATGTCTTTCATCTCCTGCACGAGCTCCGGTGTCGTAAAGGCTGGGTTCCGATACTTCGTCACCCAGATCAGATGAAAATGGAAATTGTAGACGTATCCACGCTCATAGATTGCATCTGG
>NZ_QRVW01000014.1:0-64611 GCF_003458855.1 Mitsuokella sp. AF21-1AC | reverse complement strand
AACTGGGGGTTTTGTCATGCCTAATCGGCGCACAATAAAAAACGCTGTCTCAGGCAAAAACTGAGACAGCGTTTTTATTTACTGGCATTCACTCGTTGCGAAGCTTCTGCACTTCATCGAGCAAGTACTCATTGAGGACCTTGATGTACGTGCCCTTCATGCCGAGCGACTTCGACGAGATGACGCCGGCCGATTCAAACTTGCGCAGGGCATTGACGATGACCGAGCGCGTAATCTTGACCTGATCGGCGATTTTCGAGGCGACGAGCAGGCCTTCCGTGCTGTCGAGCGCGGAGAGGATGGCAAAGGCCGCCTTGCGCTCCGAGAACGAAAGCGTGTTGATGGCAATCTGCACCGTGGCTTTCTTGCGGGCCTCGATCTCGATTTTCTCCGCATGATCGCGCAGCATCTCCATGCCGACTACAGTTGCCCCGTACTCGCAGAGCAGTAAATCGTCATCGGTGAATTCCTCATCGTATTTTGCGACAATCAGCGTGCCGATGCGCTCACCCACGCCGTAAATCGGCACGATAGTCGTATTCTTGCCGTTGAACAGGCACTTCGTGTTCTCCTCGTAAGCACACATACCGGTCTTCGAGCGCAGATTGGCATTCGTCTCATCCATGCGCATGAGCCAGTTGACATAGTGCTTCGGGAATTCGCCGCGGTCAATGACCTTATCGATCATCAGATCGCATTCGAAATCATCGACAAATGCGTAACCGTAAATCTTGCCCTTTTTATTGGTAATATAGACGTTTGCATTGAGCACATTGCTCAGGACACGCGAAATACCATCGTATTCCACATTCTCCGAACGCTGCAGCAGACGATTGATTTTACGAGTTTTCTCCAATAAAGATGCCATAACGTATTCTCCTTTGATACATTGCCACGATTCAGTTCCGATAAAATTTTTCCACCCTTATTTTATCACACTTTTCAAAATAGTCAAAGATGTATCCGAGAATTTTTCAAGAATTTCACGAAAAAGAAACAAAAAAGGATGCAGGATACAACAAGCAACATCATCGCTGGCTGCATCCCTGCCTCCTTTGCCATTACAGAATGAACTGAGAAAGGTCGCGGTTCACGACAATATCCGACAGGCGCTGGTCCACATAGGCCGCATCGATGACGACATGCTTGTCCTCAAGTTCCGGCGCGCGGAAGCTGACATCCTCGAGCACCTTTTCGAGCAGTGTGTGCAGGCGGCGGGCGCCGATGTCCTCGGCCTGCTCGTTGACAGCGCAGGCCAGTTCCGCAATCCGGCTGACAGCCTCCGGCTGGAAGGTCAGGCTGACGCCTTCCGTTGCCAGCAGGGCTTCATACTGCTTGAGCAGTGCATTCTGCGGTTCCGTCAGGATGCGTTCAAAATCTTCCTTGCGCAGGGACTTGAGTTCGACGCGGATGGGGAAACGGCCCTGGAGCTCGGGGATGAGGTCCGACGGCTTCGCCATGTGGAAGGCACCGGCCGCAATGAAGAGGATGTGGTCCGTGCGCACCTGACCGTATTTCGTCGAGACTTGCGAGCCCTCGACGATCGGCAGGATATCGCGCTGCACGCCCTCACGCGAAACATCGGCCCCCGAGCTTGCCCCCTTGACGGCGACTTTGTCGATTTCGTCGAGGAAGACGATGCCGCTGTACTCGGTGAGGCGCACAGCCTCTTCCGCCACGGCCTCCATGTCGATGAGCTTGCCCGCCTCTTCCTGCGTGAAGATCTTGCGGGCCTGCTCGACGCTGACCTTGCGTTTCTTGTGGCGCTTCGGCATGATGTTGCCGAGCATGTCCTGGAGATTGTCGCCCATGCCCTCAAGGCTGGAGCCGGCGAACATGCCGATCATCGGACGGCCGGATTCTTCCACATCGATCTCGATGAGCTCCTTTTCAAGCTCGCCCTTGTGCAGGCGCTTGCGCACCCACTCGCGGCCGGCCTGGTACTTGGGCTCGCCCTCTTTTTTCTCCTCCGGCTCCTCGTCGCCGCCGAAAAGACGGCCCAGCGGATTCTGGGACTTCTTCGGTTCCGGCACGAAGACATCGAGGATGCGTTCCTCGGCGAGTTCTGCCGCCTTGTCCTGCACGGCATCCAGGCGCTGCTGGCGCACCATGCGCACAGCCGTTTCCGTGAGGTCGCGGATGATGGATTCGACATCGCGGCCCACATAGCCGACTTCCGTGAATTTCGTCGCTTCCACCTTGATAAACGGAGCCTTGACGAGCTTGGCAAGGCGGCGGGCGATCTCCGTCTTGCCGACACCCGTGGAACCGATCATCAGGATGTTCTTCGGAATGACTTCTTCCTTCATGCTGCCCGTGAGCTGGCGGCTGCGCCAGCGGTTGCGCAGCGCGATGGCAACGGAACGCTTGGCTTCATCCTGACCTACGATGTAGTGATTGAGTTCTTCGACAATCTCGCGCGGCGTCTGCTCATTGACGCCGATAGTCTCGATACGATTTTCCATCAGTCCAGTTCCTCCACTCTGATATTGTGATTGGTGTAGACGCAAATGTCAGCGGCGATGGACAGGGCTTCCTTGGCAATGTCCCTGGCCTCCATATCCGTATGCTTGACGAGCGCACGCGCAGCCGACAGCGCAAAGAAACCGCCCGACCCGATGGCGGCGACGTCGCCGTCCGGCTCGATGACCTCGCCATTGCCGGAAAGCATCAGCAGCGTATTGGCATCGGCCAGCAGCAGCAGGGCTTCAAGCTTGCCCATCATCTTATCCGTGCGCCATTCCTTGGCGAGCTCGACGGCAGCACGCGTCAGATTGCCGTTATAGGCCTCAAGCTTGGCTTCGAACTTCTCAAACAGCGTAAAGGCATCGGCGACGGAACCGGCAAAACCGGCCAGCACCTTGCCGTGGTAGATTCGGCGTACCTTGCGGGCCGTTGATTTCATGATGGTATTCTGACCAAACGTGACCTGGCCGTCGCCGGCAATGGCCGTCTTGCCATTCTTGCGCACGGCGCAGATGGTCGTGGCATGGAATTGTACTTCACTCATACGATCTCCTCATTTCTGGGCTCTCAGCCGCTTCAGCAGCCAAAGACCTGTGGTTTGAACGCTTCAATCGCTGCCAGCGCATGTTCAGCCAGCAGCTGTTTCTTCATCTTCTTGTCGCGGATGCGGCGGCCGTTGGCATCCCGGGTCGCCACGGGCGGCAGCAGGCCGAAATTGACATTCATCGGCTGGAAGTGCTTGGCCTCGCTCGTCGTGATGTAATGGCAGAGTGCGCCGTGGCAGCTTTCCTCAGGAAATACGAGAGGCTCTTCGCCGCGGGCCAGCCGCGCCGCATTGACGCCGGCGACGAGGCCCGAAGAAGCTGATTCGATATAGCCTTCCACCCCCGTCATCTGACCGGCGAACAGCAGATTTTCGATGCCCTTGAACTGCATGGTCGGCAGCATGTGGCGCGGCGAATTGAGGAATGTATTGCGGTGCATGACGCCGTAGCGCAGGAACTCCGCATGTTCGAGTCCCGGGATCATGCCAAAGACGCGCCGCTGCTCCGGCCACTTGAGATGGGTCTGGAAGCCCACGATGTTGTAAAGCGTCGCACTGACATTGTCCTGGCGCAGCTGCACGACCGCATAGGGCCGCACGCCCGTCTCCGGATGCTCAAGGCCGACGGGTTTCAGCGGGCCATAGAGCAGCGTATCGATGCCGCGGCTGGCCATGACCTCAACGGGCATGCAGCCTTCAAAGAACTTTTCTTTCTCAAAGTCTTTCGTCGGCGCCTTTTCGGCCGTGGTCAGCGCCTGCCAGAAGGCCTCGTACTCTTCCTTGTTCATCGGGCAGTTGATGTAGGCCGCCTCGCCCTTTCCATAGCGGGAAGCGCGGTAAGCCTTCGTCATATCGATGGATTCCAGGCTGACAATCGGCGCTGCTGCATCGTAGAAATACAGAGAGTCACCGCCGGTACGCGCCGCGATGTCCTCGGCAAGCGGGCCTGCCGTCAGCGGGCCGCTTGCGATGATCGTGACGGCATCTTCCTGCAGGGGAATCTGTGTCACTTCCTCGTGCAGCACCGTGATGCGCGGATGCTCCGTCACCCTGCGCGTGATGTAGTCGCTGAATCCGTGGCGGTCGACGGCCAGTGCACCGCCGGCCGGCACGCGCGTGGCATCCGCGGCTTCCATGACGATGGAGTGAAGGCGGCGCATCTCTTCCTTGAGCACGCCGACGGCATTCTCGAGGCCCGCGCCGCGCAGGGAATTGCTGCAGACCAGTTCCGCAAAGCCTGCCGTCTTGTGCGCGGGCGTCGATTTCACGGGACGCATCTCATAGAGCGTGACGTCCGCCCCCTGCTGTGCCGCCTGCCATGCGGCTTCAGAGCCAGCCAGGCCGGCCCCGACAATGATGACATGTTTCATATTATCTTCCCTTATTGCTTGTCGTTTCCTGCTGCAGATGCATCGGCAGCAGCCTTCTCTTCCTCGCGCTTCTTCTTCGCCTCAGCCCGCTGGCGCATCTTCTCCAGCTCCTTGTTGATCGGATGGTCGATGCGCGTCTCGCAGGCATCGTTGCTGCAGTAGAGCATGCCGCGGCCATTCTTGAAATGATGCTTGAGCAGGAACGACCCGCATTTCTCACAGGTTTCCTTCTGCGGCGTATCCCAGGTCGTATAGTCACAGTCCGGGTAATTCTCACAGCCGTAGAAGACGCGGCCGCGCCGCGTACGGCGTTCCACGATGCTGCCTCCGCACTTCGGGCACTTGACGCCCGTATCGCGCAACAGCGGCTTCGTGTTGCGGCACTCGGGAAAGCCCGGGCAGGCCAGGAACTTGCCGAAACGCCCCTGCTTGACCACCATCATGCGGCCGCAGAGCTCACATTTGACATTCGAGACTTCAACAGGCAGTTCCACGTGGCCGATGGCCTTATCCGCTTCCTCGAGCGTCTCCTCAAAGGGGCCGTAAAATTCGCGCAACAGCTGATTCTTGCCAACCTTGCCCTCGGCGATCTCATCGAGCTCGTTCTCGAGATTGGCCGTGAATTTGACATCGACGATGTCCTTGAAGTACGTTTCCAGCATATCGACCACGACGAAGCCCAGCTCTGTCGGCTGGAAATGCTTGTCGATGCGCTGCACGTAGCCGCGGGCCTGGATCGTCTCGATGATCGGCGCATACGTGCTCGGACGGCCGATTTCCTTTTCCTCCAGCGTCTTGACGAGCGAAGCATCGTTGTAGCGCGGCGGCGGTTCCGTAAAGTGCTGCTGCGGCAGTGTCTTGGCCAGGTTCAGTTCATCCTGTTCCGCAAGATCCGGCAGCAGGACATCTTTTTCCTTCTTTGTCGCATCGGCGCCGGCATACACCTTCGTGAAACCGGCAAATTTGAGCTGGGAACCGGCTGCCCGCAACTGGTAACGGCTGCCGGCTCCAATGGTCACACTCATGGTATCATAGACAGCCGGCGTCATCTGGCTGGCGGCAAACCGCTGCCAGACGAGCGTATAGAGGCGCAGCTGATCTTTGTTGAGATATTTCTCCAGGGATTCCGGCGTGTGCTGCAGGCTCGTCGGGCGGATGGCTTCATGGGCATCCTGCGCCTTCTTGCCCGTCACGTAGATATTGGGCTTCGCCGGCACATACGATTCGCCGAAGGACTCCGTCAGGAATTCCTTGGCCTCCTGCTGAGCAAGTTCCGAGATGCGCGTGGAATCCGTACGCATATAGGTGATGAGACCCGTCGCGCCATGGCGGCCGAGCTCGATGCCCTCATAGAGCTGCTGGGCGAGCATCATCGTCTTGCGCGAGGTGAAGCCGAGCTTGCGCGCCGCATCCTGCTGCAGGGAGCTCGTCGTAAACGGCGCCGACGGCTTGCGCTTGCGCTCGCTGCGCTTCACGCCAGCCACCACGAAATCCTGCTGAGAAAGATCTTCGACCAGAGCGGTCGTTTCCTTCTCGCTGTGCAGGGCGAATTTCTTGCCGCCCTCTTCGTTGACGCCGAGTTTCCTGCCGTCGACCTGCGTGAGTTCCGCCTGGAACATCGCCGAGCGGCCCTTGCGCAGCTTGACGCCGACAGACCAGTATTCCTCCGACTGAAAGGCCTGGATCTCCTTTTCACGGTCACAGATGAGCCGCACCGTCACGGACTGCACGCGGCCGGCCGACAGGCCCTTGCGCACCTTGCGCCAGAGGAGCGGCGACAATTTATAGCCGACGATGCGGTCGAGCATGCGCCGTGCCTGCTGGGCATCGACCTGGTCAAGATTGATGCTGCGCGGATGCTTGACGGCTTCCTGGATGGCCGGCTTCGTGATCTCATTGAAGACGATGCGGCAGTCAGAGGCCGGGTCAATGCCGAGGATGAAGGCCAGATGCCAGGCGATTGCTTCTCCTTCGCGGTCCGGATCGCTTGCCAGATAGATCTTATCGGCATTCTTGGCGTCTTTCTTGAGTGCCTTGATGAGGTCGCCCTTGCCGCGGATATTGATGTATTTCGGAGCAAAATCATGCTCTACGTCGATGCCAAACTGACTCTTGGGCAGATCGCGCAGATGTCCCATCGAAGCGCGAACCATGTATTTCCTGCCGAGGTATTTCTCGATGGTCTTAGCCTTGGCCGGCGACTCGACGACGACCAGCGTCTTCTTCGTTTTGGTCTTTGCTTTGGATCTTGACTTTGCTTTAGCTGATGTTGTGGTCTTTGCTTTCGTTGCAGCCAAACCTTCACTCCCTCTCAGCACGCCGATAAGCATGCAATTCATTTTCGATAATCAGGCCCTTCAGCTCCATATTGAGGAGCGTAAAGGATAAATTCGGCATCTCCCCATCGGGAAGACTCAGGATGATCTCATCCATACTCAAGGCATGGTCAAACGACAGGACCTGGTAAATCCGGTGTTCCTCCGGCGTCATCTGCTTCTGCGTCCTGCGCGGGGCCAGCGGCATGACGCCGCAGTCCTCCAGGATATCAGAGGGACGCGTCACGAGCCTGGCGCCCTGCTGGATCAGATGGTGACAGCCCTCGCTCGTCGGCGAACAGACACTGCCGGGTATCGCATAGACATCACGGCCTTCAGAAAGAGCCTGGTCGGCCGTGATCAGCGATCCGCTGCGGCGCGCAGCCTCCACGACGAGCGTCCCCTGTGCCAGCCCGCTGATGATGCGGTTCCTGGCCGGAAAGAAGGCCGGCAGCGGCGGCGTCCCCGGCGCGTACTCTGACAGGACCGCTCCGCGCTCGGCAATGGCTTGAAGCAGGCGGCGGTTTTCCCGCGGATAAGCGACATCGACGCCGCAGCCGAGCACTGCCACCGTCCGGCCGCCTGCTTCGAGTACTCCGCGATGCGCACAGGTATCGATACCGTGCGCGGCACCGCTGACGACGGTAAGGCCTGCTGCTGACAGCTTCCGGCCGAATTCCACGGCCAGCGCTTCCCCGTAATGGCTCATGCGCCTCGCACCGACCATCGCGATGCGCAGGGCATCGGGCACCAGCGTCCCGCGATAGTAGAGGACCATCGGCGGCGAGAAAATTTCCTTCAATATATTGGGATATTCCTCATCTTCGATGGTGCAAAGACGGATATCCCGCGATGTGCAGAGATCCTGAAGCTCAGCCGGACGGTCCGGATGACCGCGCCGGAACGCATTCACATTCGCGCAGAGCTGCCGGGGCATCGGCACGCGCCGCGTAAGCTCAGCAGCCGGCAGGTGCCAGATCAGCTCAGCATCTCCATACGTCTCCAGCAGGAGTTTCAAACGGTGGCTGCCAAGTCCGGGACATTCCGCCAGCGCAGCCAAGTGGAAAGCCTGTTTCGATTCCATACCATCGCCTTCTTCCTGACCTGTACGTTATATCATCTTACAAAAAAAGCTTTCAATATGCAACTGCTTACACGAAAATTTCAGAATAATTTCGGTTTCCTCTACAAGAAAAGCCATCCACCGGATACCAGTGAACGGCCGACTGTATCACTCCGTGAAGAGCTCATCCCAATACGCGTAAGCAATCATCAGGAGGATCAGGAAGACAAGGAAGATATCGCCCAACATTCTCATCCTTTCCGAAAAAAAAGGGAGAGAGACTTCCGCCCCTCTCCGAAAAAATTACATTACGCGACGGGCACCAATATAGCAGGAACCCCAATAAGAACTGTACAGGGAAGCAATGGACACGCCCTGGCTCGACGAGGCATTGATGAACTCACCATCGCCAAGGTAGATGCCAACGTGAGACGGACCCGGTTCATACGTGGAGAAGAACACGAGATCGCCTGCCACGAGCTCACCTGTGGACACCGGATAGCCGCATTCATACTGTGCATCAGCCGTGCGCGGCAGATAAACGCCGGCATGAGCAAACACATAGCGGACGTAGCCGGAGCAGTCAAACCCGCTCGGCGTCGTGCCGCCAAATACATACGGCACGCCGAGGTAATTCATCGACTCCGATACGACACGGCGCGAGATGTAGTTTGTGCCACGGCTGACTTCCGGCATGGACTTGCCGAGCAGTGCCGCATAGGTGGACGGACCGACAAGGCCGTCTGCACTGAGGCCCTGGGTGACCTGGAAGGCCTTGACTGCTTCTGCCGTAGCGGGACCGTAGTCACCATCTGCTGCGACATCGTAGCCCAGGCTGGCCAACTGCCCCTGGATCTCTGCTACATCGCTGCCCTGGTCTCCGACGCGGAACGCTGACGCCCCCGCCACAGAAAACCAGCACATAAGGATCATGGATAGTGCGAAAATACGCATTGCTTTACTCAAAAAGCCACTCCTCTCTCTCTTCGCTTACGAGGTTAGCTGCCGGGTTAGGGTAGAGAAGACCACCCTCGCCTTTTTCACCATGAAGACCTTTGCGGTCTGACACCGTGAGCCAGACGTTCACCCCAAAAACTTGGTTCCCCCGCTCCTGGGCTGGACTCAGCTTATTCTGTTAAACCCAATTCTAATATATATAATACGACAAAAGTCGTCGTATTCCTGTCACTTGATGATTCTTTTTTGCGTTTGTATGAAATTCTTTCAGATTGTTTTCAGATTCCCCCCAGACATGAAAACAGGCTGCCAGAAGGGGCAGCCTCGTTGCATGCATCGTGTTATAAGTCATCAGTAAGCCGAGTTCTGTTCCGCTTGCGCGGTGACAATCATTTATCTAGGCACGGCAGTTGCCTGCCGGCTCAAGCGACTCAACCCGGAAGGTTCCGCGGGCCGCATCATCCCTTCCCTATTCGGTCTTGCTCCGTGTGGGGTTTACCAAAGCCAGCCAGTCACCTGGTCTGCTGGTGCGCTCTTACCGCACCTTTCCACCCTTGCCTGACAAGTCAGGCGGTCTAAATCTCTATAGCACTTTCCCTGAGGTCACCCTCGCTGGACGTTATCCAGCACACTCGCCCTATGGAGCCCGGACTTTCCTCATCAGCCTCGAGGGCTGCCGCGATTGTCCTGACAACTTATATCAACATCTCGGATTATAACACATTTTTCATCGATTTGTCAATTTTTGTCTCAACGTTACAAGGCTGTACATCCAACAGCGATTCAGCGGGATTTTGTACATGTATGCGTGGATAACACCGGGATTCATGCGGAATCGTCATGGGAAAAAGGGACAGGTGGGCTTTTCTTATTCCTTATTTTTTTTTATAATTAGGCCATAGGTTTTAAATTTTCAGAACAGATAGCATTTTATCTGCACGGAACATGTAAAGGAGAATGACCATGGCTACACCTCATATTGCTGCTGAAAAAGGCGAGATCGCCGAGCGCATCCTGCTGCCGGGCGACCCGCTGCGCGCAAAATTCATCGCGGAAAACTTCCTCGAGAACCCGAAACAGTACACGTCGGTTCGCAACATCCTCGGCTTCACGGGCACCTACAAAGGCGTCCCCGTCTCCGTACAGGGCACGGGCATGGGCATTCCTTCCATCTCCATCTACACCCATGAGCTCATCAAGGAATATGGCGTCAAGAAACTCTTCCGCGTCGGCACCTGCGGCGCCATGCACAAGGACCTGAAGCTCCGCGACGTACTCATCGCCCAGGCGGCCAGCACGGACTCCTCGATCATCCGCAACATCTTCGGCGGTTCGATCAACTACGCGCCGATTGCCGACTACAGCCTGCTCGAGAAGGCCGTCACCAATGCGCGCAGCCTGAATCTGCCCGTAAAGGTCGGCAATATCCTCTCGGCAGACCGCTTCTACGACGATGAGATTGACAACGACAAGCTCCGCCAGTACGGTGTACTCGCCGTCGAGATGGAATCCGCCGCACTCTACACGATTGCCGCCCAGTTCCATGTCCAGGCACTCGCCCTCTTCACCGTCAGCGACCATCTGCTGACCGGCGAGAGCTGCTCGGCAGAAGAACGCCAGACGTCCTTCAACGACATGATCAAGATTGCCCTCGAAACGGCCATCGAAGACTAAGATACAAAATAAAAAGCCTGCATCATCCCGATCAGGATGATGCAGGCTTTTTTGTTATACGAACAGCCGAGATGTCATACCTCTCACAGTGCCTTTATGCTTCGAGCAGGAAGGCCGTATATCCCTTGCGCGTCTCATAGATATCGACCTTGCTCGTGGCCTCCCACGGGGAATGCATGCTGATGACGCCCACGCCGCTGTCGATGACCTGCATGCCGTAAAGGCTCATGATATAGGCAATCGTACCGCCGCCGCCGAGGTCGACACGGCCGAGTTCCGCCAGCTGATAATGCACATGATGCTTGTTCAGGATGCGGCGAAGCTCCGCGAGATATTCCGCGTTGGCATCGTTCGACCCCGATTTGCCGCGGGCACCCGTGAACTTGTTGAAGACCATGCCACGGCCGAAATACGCCACGTTCTTCTTGTCAAAGGCCGAGGCATACAGAGCGTCATAAGCACTCGAGACATCCGACGAAAGCATCTTCGAATTGGCCAGCGTGCGGCGCAGTGTCAATTCGCTGTACACGCCCATAGCATTGAGGAGCTCCGCAACCGTATTCTCAAAGAAATGCGACTGCATGCCCGTAGCGCCGACACTGCCAATCTCCTCCTTGTCGACGAGCAGGCAGCAGGCCGTACGGCGCACATACTCCGTCTCGAGCATCGCGCGCAGAGACGTGTAGGCACAGACACGGTCATCCTGCCCGTAAGCCAGGATCATGCTGCGGTCAAAGCCGAGATCACGCGCCTTGCCGGCCGGCACGAGCGCCAGCTCCGCCGACTCGAAATCCTCTTCATCGATATCGTATTTCTCCTTGATGAGCTTCAGAACGCCGGCCTTGACGGCCTCCTTGTCCTCACCCGCAAGCGGATGATTGCCGACGAGAATGTCGAGGTCCTCGCCTTCGACCACCTTGGCTGCATTCTTCTTCATCTGCTCCTGTGAGAGATGGATTAGAAGGTCCGTGACGCAGAATACCGGGTCGCCTTCATCCTCGCCGATGCAGACCTCGATGACCTTGCCGTCCGGCTTCACCACGACGCCGTGCAGGGCCAGCGGCAGCGTGACCCACTGGTATTTCTTGATGCCGCCGTAGTAATGCGTATCGAGATACGCGAGGCCTCCATCTTCATAAAGCGGATTCTGCTTCACATCGAGACGGCACGTATCGATATGGGCACCAAGGATATTCATGCCGTAGGCAATCGGGGCCTCGCCGACCTGGAACAGCACGATGGACTTCTTCATGTTGACGGCATATACCTTGTCCCCGGCTTCCAGCTTGTGGCCGGAGGCAATGACTTCCTTGAGGTCGCGGTACCCGGCCTCACGTGCCTGGCGCACGGCTTCTTTGACACTCTCGCGCTCCGTCTTGCAGGTGGACAGGAATTCACGATATCCCGTGCAGAGTTTCTCGAGTGCCTGCTTTTCCTCCTCGCTGTACTGATTCCAGACTGGAACCTTCTTCGTTTCCGCCATGAAAATCATCCTTTCTTGAAATATGCATCGATGATCGCGACAAAGTCCTGCCGCGTCACCGCCTTGTTGAACAACTCGCGCAGCACAGCACCATGCGTGATGCCCCGCGTGTACCAGGTCGCATGCTTGCGCATCTCTCTGGGACCTACATAATCGCCCTTATATTGGAGCAGGAGGTCGAGATGGCGCAGCAGCACCTCCGCGCGTTCCTGCATCGTCGGCCCCGGCAGGCGCTCGCCGGTTTTCCAGTAATGCGTCAGCTGCCGGAAAATCCAGGGATTGCCCTGTGCGGCCCGGCCAATCATGACACCGTCGCAGTTCGTCACACGGCGGATTTCGTCGAGATCGTCTTCCGTGCGCACATCGCCATTCGCAATGACGGGGATGCTGACGCTCTCCTTGACACGGCCGATGATTTCCCAGTCGGCATGCCCGCGGTAAAACTGCTCGCGCGTACGTCCGTGGACCGCGATGGCATCGACGCCGGCTTCTTCCGCCAGCTTTGCCATCTCGATCACATTGACGTGATCGTCGTCCCAGCCCTTGCGCATCTTCACGGTAAACGGCATCTTTACGGCCTTGCGGACAGCCGAGAGGATCTCATAGGCCAGACGCGGCTCGCGCATCAGTGCGGAGCCCTCGCCGTTCTTGACGATCTTCGGTGCCGGGCAGCCCATATTGAAATCGAGGATGTCCGCTGTGCCGAGCGCTTCGACATAGCGGGCCGCTTCCGCCGCCATCTCCGGCGTATTGGCAAAGATCTGCATGGCAAGCGGCCGCTCCTCCGGCTCCGACTGCAGCATGGAGAGCGTGCGCTCGTTGCGGAAATGGATGCCCTGACAGGATACCATCTCCGCATAGCAGAGCGGGCAGCCCATATCGTGCGCGATGACGCGGTAGGCCGTATCCGTCACGCCGGCCATCGGCGCGAGGAATACCGGCGTATCAAAATGGAACTTGCCGATTTTCATTTATTATGCCTCTCCTGTACACGTTCCTGATTGCGTTCATAGAGCACCCGCAGGCCTGTCAATGTCAGGAAATGGTCGATGGTATCGATGGTCGAGGATTCGCGCGAGATCATGCGGGCCAGACCGCCTGTCGCGATGACCTTGACCGGCTTCTCGCCACCCATTTCCTGCTTGATGCGGCGCACGATCTCATCGATCTGCCCCACGTAACCAAAGATGATCCCCGCCTGCATGCCCTGTATCGTGTTGCGGCAAATGATCTGCTTGGGCGGCACAAGTTCGATGCGCGGCAGCTGGGCAGCGCGCTGGAACAGGGCGTCGGCACTCGTGCCGATGCCAGGTGCAATGACCCCGCCGAGGAAATCCCCGTTCTCCGCCACGACATCAAATGTCGTCGCCGTGCCGATATCAATGACGATCAGGGGGCCGCCGTACTGTTCATAGGCACCGACCACATTGACGATGCGGTCGGCACCAATGGCGCGCGGATTCTCATAGTTCAGACGGATGCCCGTCTTGATGCCGGGGCCGACGACGAGCGGCCGCAGGCGGAAATAACGCTCGCACATCTTGACGAGCGGCACGACAAGCGGCGGTACGACCGAGGAAATGATGATGGCCTCGATATCCGTCATCTTGATGCCCTGATACGCAAACAGAGCATTGATGAGCATGCCGTATTCATCACCGGTCTTCTGGCGGTCCGTCGAGATGCGCCAGTGTTTCATGAGCTGGCGACCTTCGTAGGTCCCCATGACGATATTGGTATTCCCGATATCCAAGACTAATAACAAAGGGATTCCTCCTGTAGAACTCTTACTCCATATGACTGGGGCGGATTGACACATCACCCGCCAGCACGCGGCGGCGGCCGTCCGGCGTATCGACGAGCAGGGCGCCGTCGGGATCGATGTCGACGGCTTTGCCCGTAAAGCTCTCACCGCTGCGGACGCCGATGACGCGTACCTCGCGGCCGAGCGTGATGCTGAATTCGCGCCAGGCGTCAAAAACGCCGTCAAAGCCCTGTTCCTTCACGAGCTGATAGAGCACATCGAATTCGTGCAGGACTGCGCGGAAAAACGGCACGCGCGGTACTTTCTCCCCCTTCATCTCCTGCAGGGACGTCGCGACGGCGCGAATCTCTGCGGGGAATTCTTCCTGCGCGATATTGACATTGATGCCGGTGCCGATGATGACATAATTGATGCTGTCCATCTCCGCACTCATCTCGGTCAGGATGCCCACGAGTTTCCTGCCCTGATACAGGATATCGTTGGGCCATTTGATCCCGGCCTGCAGGCCGAAGGATTTCATGGCACGGGCCACGGCCACAGCGGCCAGCAGCGTGCATTTTGGCGCTTCCTGCGGCAGGAAGGGAGGACGCAGCAGCACGGAAAACCAGATGCCCCTGCCGCGCGGCGAAAAGAACTGGCGCTCCAGCCGGCCTCGTCCGGCGCCCTGCTCCTCGGCTACCACGACAGTGCCGTCTGGCGCCCCCTTCTGAGCCAGCCGTTTCGCCTCAAGGTTGGTCGAATCGATGGACTCGTAGGCATGGATTTCCCTGCCGACAATCCGTGTCTGCAGACCATGCCGGATCTCTTCCGCCAGCAGGCGGTCCGGCGCCTCTCGCAGCGAATAGCCGCTGCGGGAATGGCTCACGATATCGTAGCCGCTCTCCCGGAGCTCCTGGATGTGCTTCCAGACGGCCGTACGCGAAACGCCTAGCCGCTTTGCGATTTCTTCACCGGAAAGATAGGAATCCCCTGCCGAGCGCAGCAGGGAAAGTATTTTTGCGCGCAAATACGCCACCTCCCCATTCTTCAATACATCGTTTTATTATACACCGTAACGGGTGATAAAAAAAGCGAAGGACACACCTTCCGGCATGTTCTTCGCCAAAAATTGCACCTTATTTGCTGTAATGCGTCACATTGAATTTCGGTTCTGCATCCTTTGCCTGCTGTTCATCGCGTTCATCCGCCGTTTCCTTTGCGGCAGGCTCCGCGTCATCCGTGACAGGCAGCGGCGTTACGGCCGGCGTTCCATTCTGCGGGCCGTCGCTTTCTCCGGAATCCTCATCGTTCTCATCATGGATATGCCCCGTCGTCAGGAGTTCTTCCAGTTCCTTGGCCGTGAGTGTCTCACGTTCCATCAGGGCCTGCGCGATGAGTTCCAGCTTATCGCGGTTCTCCGTGATGATCTTGCGGCATGCCTCATAGGCATCCTCCATGTACTTGCGGACTTCCTTATCGATCTCGCTGGCCACTTCTTCCGAGTAGTTGCGCTGATGATTGAGGTCGCGGCCGAGGAATACCTGATGATTCTGACTCTCACCATATGCGACAGGACCGAGCACTTCGCTCATGCCGTACTGCATGATCATGCTGCGCACGATGCGCGAAGCCTGCTGGATATCCTGCGATGCACCGGTCGAGATTTCTTTGAGGACGACTTCCTCCGCCACGCGGCCGCCCATTGCCACCTTGAGGCGATCGAGGAGTTCCGAGCGCGTCGCGTAGTTGCGATCTTCCTTCGGCAGCATCAGCGTGTAGCCGCCGGCACGGCCGCGCGGAATGATTGTGACCTTGTGCACGGGGTCCGCATGTTTGAGCATCATGCCGACCAGCGTATGACCGCCCTCGTGATAAGCCGTCAGGCGCTTCTCCTCTTCGCTCATGACATGGGATTTGCGCTCCGGACCTGCGATGACGCGTTCGATGGCTTCCTCCATCTCGACCATGCCGATCTGATGCTTGTTGCGACGCGCAGCCAGCAGGGCCGCCTCGTTGACGAGGTTCGAGAGATCCGCACCCGTAAAGCCCGGCGTGCGGCGGGCGAGGATGTCGAGGTCCACATCCTTGGCAATTGGCTTGCCCTTCGTGTGAACCTTGAGGATGGCCAGTCGTCCGCGCACATCCGGCTTGTCCACGACAATCTGGCGATCGAAGCGGCCGGGGCGCAGCAGAGCCGGGTCCAGGATATCCGGACGGTTCGTCGCCGCGATGATGATGATGCCTTCATTGGCAGCGAAGCCATCCATCTCGACGAGCAGCTGGTTAAGAGTCTGCTCGCGTTCATCGTGACCACCGCCGACACCGGCGCCACGCTGGCGGCCGACGGCATCGATCTCATCGATGAAGACAATGCACGGCGCGTTTTTCTTGGCCTGTTCAAAGAGGTCGCGGACGCGGGAGGCGCCGACGCCGACGAACATCTCGACGAAGTCGGAACCCGAGATCGAGAAGAACGGCACGCCGGCTTCGCCGGCAACGGCACGGGCCAGCAGGGTCTTACCGGTGCCCGGAGGGCCGAAGAGCAGCACGCCCTTCGGGATGCGTGCACCGAGATCATTGAACTTCTTCGGATGCTTGAGGAACTCGACAACCTCCTCGAGCTCCTGCTTGGCCTCATCGGCACCGGCGACATCGCGAAACGTGACCTTGATCTTATCCGCACCACTCATGCGCGCCCGGCTCTTGCCGAACGACATGACGCGGCCGCCGCCGCCCTGCGTCTGCTGCATGATGAAGAACCAGACACCGATGAGCAGCAGGATGGGCAGGACAGACGAGAACATCTGCGACCACCAGGGCGGCTCCGGCGGATTCTCCGCCGCGATGTCAATGCCCTTCGAGGTGAGCTTCTGATAGAGATCCGGGTCATTATTCGGCGCATCCGGCGTGATGGTCGTGAATTCCGTACCATCCGACAGCGTGCCGCGGATGGTGTTCTGAATGATGACCACCTTGGATACCTTGCCCTCATCCACCTGATGCAGGAACTGGGTGTACTCCACTTCCTGCCGGTTCGTATTCCTGGTCGAGAAATAATCGATGATGGATATCGCCACCAGGATGATGAGCAGATAAAACCCTACATTGCGTAGAAACTTATTCAAACCATTGTCCCCCTTCGTTCCAGAGTCGAGGCGTACCGGTTCTTCATGCGTAGACCTCAGGCTTCAGCACACCGATATATGGCAGATTCCGGTACTTCTCTGCATAATCAAGGCCATAGCCCACCAGGAACTCATCCGGCACCGTATAGCCGCAGTAATCGATGTGCACATCGACCGTACGGCGGGACGGCTTGGAAAGCAGGGAGCAAAGCTTGACGCTTTTCGGTTTGCGCTCGCGGAAATACTTCATGAGGTAATTCATCGTCGTACCCGAGTCTATGATATCTTCGATGATGATCAGGTGTTTTCCTTCCACATCGTAGTCAAGATCCTTGAGAATCTTGACCGTACCGCTCGTTTCCGTGCCGTTGCCATAGCTCGAAGCAATCATGAAATCGAAATGCACAGGCAGATTGATGCTGCGCACGAGATCCGTATAGAATACCACCGCACCCTTGAGAATACCGACGCAGTAAATCGTTTCCTTGGCATCCTTGTAATCTTCCGTAATCTGAGCACCAAGTTCCGCTATGCGCTTCTTGAGTTCTTCTTCTGTGAATACGATTTTCTCGATATCATCTTTCATCATGGTCTTTATCCTCTCTTCTTTCTAGCCGAACATACAGGATTTTTCCAGTATCTTCAGCGACAGGATACCGGGAGCCGCGCCGATGACCGATCACCCAGAGGACCTCGCGGCCCGATGCCAGGAGCGGGATGCTGTCGCGCGCTTCACGCGGTATCTTGTCGTCAATCCATACATCTTTAAGTTTTTTGTGACCTGCCGGCAGGCTCATGATATCGCCCGGCCGGCGCGTCCGCAGGAAAAGCGGTCCATCAGCGAGGGCCCCGGCGTCCAGATAAAACTCCATTGGCCTCGTCCGGGAAGGCAGTTCATCAAGCAGGCTGGCCGAAAGGACCCAGGGACCGAAATGCGTTTCACCCGGTATGGTTACGGGCACCGCCTGATGCGGTTCCGCGCAGGCCGCCCGTTCTGCCTGTTTTCGCAGGCAGAGGCGGCCGTACGATACATGCGCCTGCCAGCGGCCGGGAAGGGCAAGTGATGAGCCCGTCCTCCCGCCTGCCGCCAGGCGTTCCAGCGCCTGGACATGTGGGAAGCCAAGGTCCTTTACCGTGCCCGAAACTTCCCGGAAAAAGCGGCGCAGCGCCCGGCGGCGCATGGCAGGATGAAGCTTCTCAAACGGGGCAAGCAGCAGAGTATCCGCCTCTCCCGGAGGCTTGAGCTGAGACCAGGAAGCGGCGAGTTCCGCTTCGAGATAATCGTCCTCGTCTGACGCGAGCTCTGCCAGCTGGCAGAGTGCCCGGGAAACCTCGGGATTGGCGTGCGCGCGCAGATACGGCAGCACCAGGAGGCGCATGCGGTTGCGCGTGCAGTCCGGCAGATCGTTCGTCACATCGTGCCGCGGCGTCAGCTGACGCATCCTGCAATACGCTTCAATATCCGCGCGCGAGGTGCCGAGCAACGGCCGAATCTGACGCCCGCGTTTGGGGCGCATGGCCGCAAGGCCATCGGGGCCCGTGCCGCGCAGGATGCGCATGAGCACGGTTTCGGCCTGGTCATCGGCATGATGCGCCGTCGCGAGGACATCTGCCCCCGCCTCATCACAGGCCTGCCAGAGGAACCGGTAGCGCAGCGTACGCGCCGCCAGTTCGAGGGAAAGCCCCCGCTCTCTGGCAAAGGCCGGCACGTCGTCAGCTCCAGTCAGGCAGACAATGCCGCGTTCCTGACAGAACCGCTGCACAAAGGCCGCATCGTCGCGCGAATCCTGCCCGCGAATGCCATGCTCAAAATGAGCCGCCGTGACGGTCAGGCGGCGCATTGCGCGCAGCTGTAGCAGGATATCGAGCAGGGCCAGGGAATCCGGGCCGCCCGAGCAGGCCACCAGGACGTGCATGCCCGGCTGCAATAAGCCATGATTGTCACAATACTCCAATACCTTACCGATCATTGCCTGCGCTCCATCCGCCGGCCGTGCAAACAGGCACCGGCATTTTCATCATAAAGCACAAAAGCACCCCGTAAGAGTGCTTTGATCATACCGATTATCAGTCCGAGCGGCGGGAGCCACGGCCTCCGCGCTTGGAATCCGTCTTGCGGCGCAAATCCGTCAGCCGCTCGTCGCTGTCCTTGAGGAACTTCGAGAGCTTATCCTCAAAGGATGCCGTAGAATTGTTGAAGCGGTTTGACTTGCGGAAATCCCGCGGTCCACGGTTCGGGCGCTGTGGACGGAAGGAAGAATTGCCCGTGCGAGCAGGCATCTCCGGCTTCTTTTCCTGAAGCTGCTTGATGGAAAGCCCGATCTTGCCGCGCTCATCCACACTCAACACCTTGACCTTGACTTTATCCCGTTCCGAGAGAAAATCATGGACATCCTTTACATAAACATCCGCTACCTCAGAGATATGGATCAGACCGGTCTTGCCCTCTGGCAGTTCCACGAACGCACCGAAATTCGTGATGCCCGTGACAACACCTTCTACTACATTGCCGACTTCAATGGACAAATTAATTCTTCCTCCTTAAATCGCGATGGAAAATACACGCTTTATTATAACCTTGCGTGCTCAAGAGTGTCAAGGAAAGAACGTCTTTTCAGGCTCTTCATTTCCCTTCGACCGATTTGCCCGGATTGTACGGCAGTTCTCCCCTGCGCGTCATGCCCAGCTGCTCACGTGCGATCTTCTCGATGTAATCAAGGCGGCTCAGATCATCCTTCTCCTTGACCAGCTTGTCGTGTTCTTCCTGTGCAGCTGCCAGCCTTGCCTCCGCCGCAGCCTGATCCTCATTGACCTGGCTCAGATAGATCTGCTGCGATATCAGGATGGACGAAAAATATACGATGATGGCAATCAGCAGGAAATTAAACCAGCTGAACCAGCTTTTTTTCCGTTTTTCTCTCGGCCTCATAACCTCTTCTCCTCTCCACTCCTGCAAGTCTCCTCTTTATCATACGGAGAAACAGCGGGCAATGCAAGCACTCCGAACATTATTTCTGCCGAACTTCCTGCGGCCGCGCCATCATCATCTCCGTCAGGCGCTGCGCAATGGCTGCAGCCGCCAGCGGATGGCTGCAGCAGATTGCCGCACGGCTCATCGACTGGAGCCGTGTGCCCTGCAGAAGGCGCCTGACGGCCAATGCGATGTCCTCTCCGGGATGGAGCCAGACCGCCGCACCATGATGCGTCGCATAAATGGCATTTTCCGTCTCCGGCCCCGGAATGGGATCATGCAGCAGCATCGGCAGTCCGAGCACGAAGGCCTCACTGATGGTCAACGCGCCGGGCTTCGTGATTAAAAGATCGGCACCGCGCATGAGGAAATGGACCTGGTCGGTATAGCCCCAGACGAGCACCTGATGATGCGAGGCGTCAGCAAAGTCCTGTACTCTGCCCAGGAGCCGCTCGTTGCGCCCCGCCACGACGAGCAGGGTCAACCGGCTGGGAATGGCCTCCAGCGCACGGAGATTCTCTTCAATGCCGCCGAGCCCCAGGCCGCCGCCCATCAGCAGGACAGCCGGCTGCCCCTCGGGAATGGCCAGCGCGCGGCGCACACCTTCCTTATCCGTCATCTCCTGCAGAATGCCCGATACCGGGATGCCCACGGCGACGAGCCGGTCCTCAGGAAAGCCATGCTGCATCATGCCCGTGCGCATCTCCTCCGTCGCCATGAAGTAGCAGTCCACGCCTTCATAAAGCCAGATCTGGTGCAGCGAATAATCCGTCATGACCGTCCCCAACAGATAATCGGCCTCTCCATGGCATTTGAGACGCGCTGCGGCACCTTCCGGGAACGGATGCGTGCAGAGCACGAGATCAGGCCGGTACCGCCTGGCAAGATGGCGCATGACAGGGCTCATGACCAGCGCGAAGGCCTCCTGCACGAAACGTCCGCCCGATGCTCCCCCCGACAGATGATAGAAGACATCGTAAAGATTGGGCACGAAAGCCAGCATGACGAGGTAAAATTTTTTCATGAACCAGTGCAGGCGCGACGTGCGGCGCGACATGAAATCGATCGTCGTGATCTCTGCCTCGGGCTGCAGGCGCCGAAGTTCCGTCTCCACCGCCTCGGCCGCCTTGATATGACCGGAACCGATGGAAGCCGTCAATATCAGGATATTCATGATATGCTCTCCTTTTCCCCTGACTACAAAACAACGGCATCAGGCCGTCAGTCCGCCGTCCACGCCATAAATCGCTCCCGTGATGAAGCCTGCCCGGGCGGAAGCCAAGAAGACGATGAGAGAAGCGGCTTCCTCCGGCGTGCCGATGCGTCCGAGCGGATAGACCGACGCCATCTCGCGCAGGGCCTGCTGCGGGTCAGGAGCTCCCTGAAGCTGCGCCTGCGTCAGGGGCGTCATGATGTCGCCAGGTGCTATGGCATTGACGCGCACGCCGAAAGACGCGAGCTCAAGTGCCAGTGCACGCGTGAAGAGCACCACGGCCCCCTTGCTCGCACAATAGGCCGCGCAGAAATAATTGCCGTGAACACCGGCGTCTGACGCAACATTCACGACAGCGCCGCGCGTGCTGCGCAAAGCGGTAAGCGACGCCTGCGTCAGATAAAACGTCCCCTTGACATTGGTCGCCAGGATATCATCAAGTTCCGCAGGTGTAAGGTCGTCAAGCGCCCCTTCCTGATAAATGCCGGCCGAATTGACGAGGACATCCATTCCTCCCCAACGGTCCATCATCTGGCGGACGCAGGAAATCCCATCTTCCTGCCGCCTGACATCGCCGGCAGCAAAGAATACCTCTGCCGCAGGAAAATCCCGCTGCAGGAAGGCCACCGCCGCCTCGCCGCGCATCTGCGTGCGGCCCATGATACAGACCTTTGCACCTTCCTCGAGGAAGTGGCGGGCCGCCGCCAGGCCGATCCCGGAAGACCCTCCTGATATCAGCACGCGTTTCCCCTGTAAGCCAAGCTCCAAAATCGCTCCTCCTCACCCAAAATACCGGCAGGTATAACAAGAAGCCGGGCTCCCGAAGGAACCCGGCTTCTCCATGAATCAAGCAAACTTATGCATTGACCGCATCTTTCAGAGCCTTACCAGCCTTGAATACCGGATTCTTGGAAGCCGGAATCTGGATCGTCTCGTTCGTGCGCGGGTTGCGGCCCGTACGAGCAGCACGCTCCTTGACTTCAAACGTGCCGAAGCCAATCATCTGTACTTTATCGCCTTCAACCAGTGCCTGCTGTACACTCTCGAACAGTGCGTTTACAGCCTTCTCAGCATCTTTCTTCGTCAGACCTGCTTTTTCTGCAACGCTAGCTACCAATTCAGTCTTATTCACAATCGTAGCCTCCTTAAAAGTTGTTTTGCTTACGATGGCAGGTATTCGCGACACAGGGCGCTTATTCCTGCCTGCTTATCAAAATTTAACAGAAAACCCTTGAAAAATCAAGGGTTTTCGGAAAAATAACCACTGGAATCGTCTGGATTCCGCCTCTTATTCCTGAGGTGCCGGCACAAAGAGACTGGTCAGGTGATCGACATCGTGCTGCCGGTCAAGCTCATAGAGCGGAATCCTGCGGATGGATTCATCGGGCAGAGCCAGGTTGTGGATGTACGTCACCTCGTACTCATCCGGATAGAGCTCCATGAGCATAAGCTTGGTGTCCGAGGCGATGATGGAATCGTAAATCTGCGTGATGACCAGCGATTGCGCCGGGCACCCCGTGAGCGTGCCGACATCCTCCGCATCGAGGATCGTGAGTCCGTCGATCGGGTCAATGCCGAGACGCGTGTAGAGGACCTCCACAAAGCTCATGCCCGGCAGGATCTCGACCTCCACATCGGAGCCTGCCGCCAGCTCGCGCAGCAGGACGACCGTGCGCTCTGCCACGAGCGGGCTGCCGGGCACCGCATAGACGAGATTCCCCATCTTGCGGGCACGCTGCATCAGGTCGTCGGCAATCGTTCGATAGAGCGTTTCAAAATCCGGTGCTTCCTGGTAAAAATCATCATACGTCGCAAAGGACAGTCCCTCTTTCTCAAGCGCTGCCACCGTGGGGTGAATGCGCGTGCGCAGGATGAGATGCTGCGCCTCCTTCATGAGCTGCCAGGATTCCATGGTAATGAGTCCGGGGCGGCCCGGGCCGAGCCCGACAACCGTTATCTTTGACATGCTTGTGCTTCCTTTCCCTTCTGTATCTTGGCCTGCATCGTCTTCATGGCCGTTTCATCGCCGGCGGCCATCATCAGGACACGCGTGACGAAATTCGTGATGTTCTTCCGGTTGTGCTCGTCGACCGTGAAGCGAATACCGTTCTTATCCGGCAGGCTGCGCATGCGCCGGCCGAAGAACTTCGAGAGTTCCAGCATCGCTTTGGCCGGCAGCTTCCTGCCCGGCAGGAAGCAAATATCAAGGGCCTGCGGCAATTGCACAATGGAGCGTACAGAGAGGTCGCGTGCATAATTCTTGATGCGTGCGACCTCGAGGAGGTGCATGACGGGTTTGGTCGGTTCCCCGAAACGGTCGATGAGTTCATCGAGCAGAGCGCGCAGCTCCTCGTTGTGGCGGATGGCCGCAATGCGCTGGTAAATCTCAATCTTGTGCATCGCATCACTGATAAAATCACCGTCGATATAGGCTTCCGTCTGCAGATCGATCAAAGGCTCAGGCGGCGCTTCTTCCACCTTCCTGCCATGACGCAGATTCTCAACGGCTTCCTCGAGCAGCTTGCAGTACATCTCAAAGCCGACGCTGGCAATATGGCCGTGCTGCTGGGAACCGAGCAGATTGCCGGCGCCGCGGATCTCCAGGTCGCGCATGGCGATCTTGAAACCCGCCCCTAGCTCAGCAAACTCCTTCATGGCCTGCAGGCGCTTTTCCGCCGTCTCGGTCAGGATCTTGTCCGCCTGATAGACGAAATACGCAAAAGCCATGTGATGCGAACGCCCGACGCGCCCGCGCATCTGATAGAGCTGCGAGAGACCGAAACGATCGGCATTGTAAACGATGATCGTATTGGCATTCGCGACATCGAGACCGTTCTCGACGATGCTCGTTGCCAGCAGGATATCGTAATCGCCTTCATAGAAGTCCATCATGACGTGCTCGAGCATTTCTTCCGGCATCTGTCCATGGGCCGTCTGAATGCGCGCTTCCGGCACGAGAGCCTGCAAATGGTCGCGCATGCGGTCAATCGTGTCGACGCGGTTGTAGATGAAATAGATCTGGCCGCCGCGGCGCAGCTCACGCTTGATGGCATTGGCGATGACCGTATCATCATTTTCCACCACATACGTCTGCACGGGGAAACGCTCTGCCGGCGGCGTCTCGATGATGCTCATGTCACGCGCTCCGACGAGAGACATGTGGAGCGTGCGCGGGATTGGCGTCGCGGAAAGCGTCAGCACGTCGATTCCCGCGGCCAGGCTGCGGATCTTGTCCTTCTGCCGCACGCCGAATCGCTGCTCCTCATCGACGATCAGCAGGCCGAGATCCTTCCACTGTATCTTTTTCTGGTTGAGAATGGCATGCGTGCCGATGAGGATATCCACCTGCCCGAGACGCACCTTCTCCATCGTCTCTTTCTGCTGCTTCGACGTGCGGAAGCGGCAGATGACATCGACGACCGGCGCAAAGCCTGAAAAGCGCGTCGTGAACGTCTGATAATGCTGCTGCGCGAGGACCGTAGTCGGCACGAGCACGGCCACCTGCTTGCCGTTCATCGCGGCCTTGTAAGCTGCACGGATCGCAACTTCCGTCTTGCCAAAGCCCACATCGCCGCAGAGCAGGCGGTCCATCGGCCGCGGCTTCTCCATGTCGGCCTTGATTTCCGCAATGGCGCGCAGTTGATCCTCCGTCTCCTGATAGGGGAACGTCTCCTCGAACTCCCGCTGGCTGCTGTCGTCCGGGCCAAAGGCAAAACCCTTCGCATCCTTGCGCTTGGCATAGATCTCGATGAGCTTCTGCGCGATGTCCTCAACGGACTTCCTGGCCCTGGCCTTGGCCTTGACCCATTCCGTGCCGCCCATGCGGTGCAGGCGCGGCACTTCCCCCTCCGCACCAATGTACTTCTGCAGCAGGCCGACCTGGTCGGTCGGGACGAAGAGTTTGTCATCGCCGCCATACTTGATGTGCAGATAGTCCTTGTGGATGCCGCCGACTTCCAGCGTCTCGACGCCCAGGTACTTGCCGATGCCGTGATTCTCATGGACGACGTAATCGCCGGGCTTGATATCCCGGAAATGCGTAATCCGTTCGCCGGCATTCTGCGGCCGCCGGACCGTGCGGCGCTTATGGCGTCCGAAGATATCCTTCTCAGTCACGACGACGAGACGGGCCGAAACGAGCTCAAAGCCCGTGAGCAGCGAACCCAGGCGAATGTTCAGGGCATCGTCGCGCAAGGGATCTTCGAGCCTGCCGATGAGGGATGGCAGGCGCCTGTGTGCGAAGAACTCCCGCAGGCTGTTGGCTTTCTCCTTGTCACCGACCAGAAGCAGCACGCGCTGCTTCTGGGAAAGCCAGCGATTGGCTTCATTCTCGAGGAGATCCATCTGGCGCTGGAACGGCGTCATCGTCGTCACGGTGATGCCCAGCGTCTCCTGCGGCTCTGCGCCCGGAATCTGCTGCAGCATCAGGGAGGAATAGACGAGACGGTTGCCGCGCGCTGCGGAGAGGAGATCTTCCCAGGCAAAGATCTTGTCCTGTATCTCCGGATTCTCCTTGACCATGGTCCGAATTTCATCGCGGATGCGCGCCGGCTCGTCGAAAATGACCGTACCCTTCCCCTCCAGATAGTTGAGGAAGAGCTCCGGACGGCCGACGGCATCCGTCTGTGCCAGCGGCATGATGGTGACATCGGCGATGTTGCGTACGGAGCGCTTCGTGTCGAGGTTGAACTCCCGCATTGAGTCGATCTCGTCATCAAAGAACTCGATGCGCACGGGCGCCTGCCCGTTGATGGCAAAAACGTCGACGATGCCGCCGCGCACAGAGAACTGCCCGATGCTCTCGACCTCCTCGACATGCTCATAGCCGAGTTGCACAAGGCGTTCCATGAGTGCTTCGCGCGGCAGGACCTCGCCCATCTTGAGCGTGAGGGAGAGCCGCTGGAATTCGTTGCGGCTCATCTCCTTCTGTACGGCAGAGGCTGCGCGCGCGAGCACGATGACCGGTTCACCGCGCACGAGCCTGCCGAGTACCTCCATGCGGCGGGCAGCGCGCTCCTGGCTCCTGGCCTCTGCCTTGACCTCCATCGTATCGAGCTCGGGCAGCTCGACGACGGACACGCCGGGCAGCAGCAGTGAAAGGTCCTCCCGCCAGTCAGAAAGCACCGCGGCGCTGTGCACCAGGATGACCGTCATCTGCGGCCGGTTCGCATAACAGGCCGCAAAGGCCGTGTGTTTCTGAGAGCCGCCCAGGCCGTATACCAGGACCTCCGACGGGCCTCCTCCTATGTAATCGCGCAAGTTCTGCAGGACACGGTCCTGCATCATGGCGGCGAATAATGCGTTCATGCTTACACCTCACGACAAAAAGACCCGGAAAACCGGGTCTGTCTCGTTTTGTAAATTATTTCTCCAAAGCCGCCTTGACAAAATCACGGAACAGCGGATGCGGGTTGTTCGGGCGGGATTTGAGTTCCGGGTGAGCCTGCGTGGCCACGAACCACGGATGATCCTTGACCTCAATCATCTCGACGAGACTGTCATCCGGCAGAGTGCCCGCAATGACGAGGCCCTTCTCCGTCAGGGCGCCGCGGTATTCGTTGTTGAATTCAAAGCGATGGCGATGGCGTTCCTGGATGAGGTTCGTGCCATAAGCTTCCTTCGCATGCGTGCCGTTCGTGATCTTGCACGGATACGAGCCCAGGCGCATCGTACCGCCCTTCTTGACGATTCCCTGCTGGGACTCCATCAGCGAAATGACCGGATGCGTCGTCTCCGGATTGAACTCCGTCGAATGCGCATCTTCCATGCCGCAGACGTGACGGGCAAACTCGATGACGGCGCACTGCATGCCGAGGCAGAGGCCGAGGAACGGAATCTTGTGCTCGCGCGCATACTCGATGGCCTTGATCTTGCCTTCAACACCGCGGTCGCCGAAACCGCCCGGCACGAGGATGCCCTTGCAGCCCACGAAAACCTCATCGAGGTCCGTTTCCGGGTCCTCAATGTTCTCGGCATTGACCCAGTGGATCTTGACTGCGGCATCATTGGCGATGGCACCGTGGTGCAGGGCCTCCGTCACCGAGATATAGGCATCGGGCAGCTCGACATACTTGCCGACAACGGCAATCTTGACGCGTTTCTGCGGATGATTGATCTTATAGACCATCTTCTCCCATTCGCTCATGTCAGCAGGACCGTAATCCATATTGAGCTTCTTCAGGGCAAACCGGTCAAGGCCTTCCTTCTGCATCATCAGCGGCACTTCATAGATGGTCGAAGCCGTGCGGTTCTCGATGACCGCTTCCGGCTGGACATCGCAGAACATCGCAATCTTATCCTTCATCTCCTTGGAGATCGTCTTCTCCGTGCGGCAGACGAGGATATCCGGCTGGATACCGATGGCACGCAATTCCTTGACGCTGTGCTGCGTCGGTTTCGTCTTGAGTTCGCCGGCAGCCGAGATGTACGGCAGGAGCGTCACATGGATGTAGAGCGTATCGTTCGGGCCGACTTCCTTCTTGACCTGACGGATGGCCTCGAGGAACGGCTGGCTCTCGATATCGCCGACCGTGCCGCCGATTTCCGTGATGACGACATCCGCACCATCAGCCTTGGCAACATCGTATACCTTCTGCTTGATCTCATTCGTGATGTGCGGGATGACCTGCACCGTGGAGCCGAGGTACTCACCCTTGCGCTCCTTGTTGAGCACGGACCAGTAAACCTTGCCCGTCGTGATGTTGGAATTCTTCGTCAGGTTGATGTCGATGAAACGCTCGTAATGGCCGAGGTCCAAATCCGTTTCCGCGCCATCGTCCGTGACAAATACCTCACCATGCTGATACGGACTCATCGTGCCCGGATCGATGTTGATGTACGGATCGAACTTCTGGATCGTGACCTTGATCCCCCGGCTCTTGAGTAGTCGGCCGAGAGAGGCGGCCGTGATGCCTTTTCCCAGGGAAGAAACGACGCCACCGGTAACGAAAATATACTTTGCCATGGAACTGCCTCCTGTTTCACTCTTTAACACATGCTGACTATTCTAACCCCTTTCCCAAGGGGTGTCAACTCACTCCTGGATGCTCTCGAGCTTCTTTTTGCGGTTGCTGCTGGCACGTGCGGCAGCCTTGCTGGAACCGGAGCTCGTCGAACGGCTGGCATGAGAGCGCTTGACCTCGGGCGGATTCCACTCCGTGAGGCCCCACTGGCCCTCGCCTTCATAATGGAAACGGCTGTCCATATTGATGAGCGTATAAACCTCTGAGATCGCAGCCGAAAGCGACTGGACCGGCTTGCACTTCTTCTCGATGACCTCGAGCACGAGATCCTTGTAATACATCGTCTTGCCTGCCTGCGTCAGGATGTGGTAGGCGACATCGACTTCTGAGCTATTGATGAAATCCATTCTGATGGTTCTCCCTTCTTGATTGGCACGCCTGCAGCTGCCTGCAAATTACATGTGTTCCGGTGCCGAAACGCCGAGGATGCCGAGGCTGTGGCGGATGACATGGGCCGTAACCGTCACGAGGGCCAGGCGGGCCTCTGCAAGATCATGGTCAACGCCCATGATGCGGCACTTATTGTAGAAGCTGTGGAAAAGTGATGCCAGGTCATAGCTGTAACGGGCAATGCGCTGCGGCGCGTAGTCGGCTGCGGCCTTTTCGACTTCTTCCGGATAGCTCTCGATTTTCTTGATGAGGTCAATCTCACTCTCATCCGTCAGCAGGGAAAGCTTCGGCGCCTTGCCGAGCACCAGCTTCGTCTCTTCCGCCTGACGGAAGATGCTGCAGATGCGCGCATGCGCATACTGGATGTAGTAGACCGGATTGTCATTCGACTTCTTCTTGGCGAGATCGAGATCAAAATCGAGCTGGCTGTCGAGCGAGCGCATCAGGAAGAAGTAGCGGGCTGCATCAGTGCCGACTTCTTCCATGAGCTCGTTGAGCGTGACGCTCTGGCCCGTGCGCTTGCTCATCTTGACGAGTTCGCCGCCGCGGTAGAGGCTGACCATCTGCAGCAGCAGGACCGTGAGCTTCTCAGGATCATGGCCAAGCGCCTGCATGGCGGCCTTGACGCGGCAGACATAGCCGTGATGGTCAGCGCCCCAAATATTGATGAGGCGGTCAAACCCGCGTTCATACTTGTTGTGATGGTAGGCAATATCGGCGGCGAGATACGTCGGCACGCCATTGTCGCGGATGACGACGCGGTCCTTGTCATCGCCGTAAGCCGTGGACTTCAGCCAGAGCGCGCCGTCCTTCTCATAGATGTCGCCCTTTTCCTGAAGGATCTCCACGACCTTGCGCACGGCATCGGGATGCAGCGTGCGCTCGCTGAACCAGTTGTCGAACGTCACGTGGAATTTCTCAAGATCTTCCTTGAGGATGGCCAGTTTTTCATGATACGCGAGATCCTTGAAGATGGCCAGTCGCTCTTCCTCGCTCAGCGAAAGGTACTTGTCGCCATCGCGGTCGAGGATGCGCTGAGCCGTATCAATGATGTCCTGCCCGTGGTAACCGTCCTCGGGGAATTCGACATCCTGTCCGAGGAGTTCCAGGTAGCGGGCATTGACGGAGCGGGCCAGATTGTTCATCTGGTTGCCCGCATCGTTGATGTAATACTCGCTCTCCACCGGATAGCCGGCAGCGCGCAGCAAATTGACGAGCGCCGAGCCGGCTGCCGCACCGCGGCCATGGCCAACGTGCAGCAGGCCCGTCGGATTGGCGCTGACATACTCGACCTGGATCTTCGGAGCATCCTTCTTCGGGAGATTGCCAAACGATTCTCCGGCATCGAGGATGGACTGGAAATTATCGTAGAGCACGTTGCCCTTGAGGTAAAAATTCAGGAAGCCAGGACCGGCGATCTGTGTATGATCCAGCCAGTCCCCTGTGATGCGCCCCGCAATCTCCTCGGCAATCTGGCGCGGGTTCTTGTGGAACACGCGTGCCGACTGCATGGCAAAGTTGGTGGCGAAATCGCCGAACTCCTTCTGCGGCGGCACCTCCAGCACGACCTGCGGCAGCTCGCCTGCCGGGAATACGCCCTCGGCCACAGCGGCCTTTGCGGCCTCTTCAATGGCCTTTGTCAGTATCTCTTTGATCTCCAAGAAATTTTCCTCCTATCCGACGTTTGCCAGATTTCGTACCATCGATCCCAGTAACTGGCAAGCTGGAATCGAATCCATTCTATCTATCCTAAATGTTTCCTTTATTTATCCTGTTTGTTCCTGTCTTCTTCGACCTCGATGTGCAGCCGGTTGCTGCTCTGAAAGGCACCATTGACAAAAAGGTCATAGCGGATATCCACGATTCCCTCGGCTTCCCCGTCCTCATAGTGAACGGACAGTTCCTCGGTGCGCACGGCCAGGTCGATATTCCCATACGGGGTGCGGTACGTGCTGCGTTTCTCCGTGCCGCGCTCGAAACGCTGCTCCTGTTCCACGCTGCCGTGCCGCAGAAGCGTCATGGCTTCCTGCCCGATCTTCAAGACAGTCGGTGTTTTGGTACCCTGCTGCAGGTCTTCATCATCGTAAAGCACATAATGCTTGTCCCGATGAAAATAATGACGTCCCTTCGCCACGGTCAGGATTTCATCTTCCCTGCCCTCCGCATCGCGAAAGGAGCCCTTGACCCGCACTACGACCGGATTCTGCTCACTCATCCAGCTGCCTCCTTGAAATTACACTGTATATTATTATATCTCAACGGACGGGCCTTGCCAACAAAAATTTTAGGGAAAGAAGCGCGGGCAAAAGCCCGTCTCCCTTCCCTTTTCTACGGATATTTTCACGCCATGCGGCTGAGGATCCTGCGCGCCACGTAGACACCGCTGGCCGCTGCCTGCGAAAGGCCGCGCGTCACGCCGGCGCCGTCACCGATGGCAAAGACGTTCTTGAGCTTCGTCTCAAGTTCCTTCGAGAGGACGACGCGGGAGCTGTAGAACTTGACCTCGACGCCGTAGAGCAGCGTATCGTCATTCGTCATGCCCGGTGCGACGTAATTGAGCGCCTGAATCATCTCGATAATGTTGTCGAGATGACGCTTCGGCAGAACAAGCGAGAGATCGCCCGGCGTCGCTGCGAGCGTCGGCTTCGTGAAACTCTTGCTCATGCGGTGCGCATTCGTGCGGCGTCCCTTGATGAGATCGCCGTAACGCTGCACGATGATGCCGCCGCCGAGCATGTTCGAGAACGACGCGATGCGCTTGCCATACTGATGCGGCGCCTTGAATGGTTCCGTGAAGTGATTCGAGACGAGCAGCGCAAAGTTCGTGTTGTGGCTCTGCAGCTTCGGGTCGCTGTACGAGTGGC
Organism: Mitsuokella sp. AF21-1AC; assembly: GCF_003458855.1. Lineage (NCBI taxonomy): Bacteria > Bacillati > Bacillota > Negativicutes > Selenomonadales > Selenomonadaceae > Mitsuokella > Mitsuokella sp. AF21-1AC. The sequence goes on along the minus strand of NZ_QRVW01000014.1, from coordinate 33,410 downwards.
CGTTGACCGTCACGATGCCGTCGGTGTTCTCCATGACGACGTGGCCGTGCGGGTTCATGCAGAACGTGCGCACAAAATCGCCGTACTGCTTCGTGCGGTACAGGAGCTTGGCCTCGTAGACCTGGCTCGTGATATCGTTCCAGACCTCATCGGGCACTTCGACGCGGACGCCGACATCGACGCGGTTGTTCTCCTGCTCGACGCCAAGGCGGTCGCATTCATCCGAGAACCATTCCGAACCGGCACGGCCCGGTGCGACGACGAGATACGCGGCTGCAATCGTCTCGCCGTTCTCAAGTTCCAGGCGGTTATCCCCCTGCCCGTCTGATTCGATATGCGCGACCGGGCATTCAAAGCGGAACTCCACCTTGTCCTTGAGATATTCATATGTGCGTTCCAGCATGCGGAGGTTGTTCTCCGTGCCAAGATGGCGCACGCTGGCGCTCAGAAGGTGCAGATCATGCTGCAGCGCCAGGCGGCCGATGTCTGAGCCCTTCGTCGAGTAGACCTGTGCGGGTGCACCATGCTTCATGTTGATCTTGTCAACATACTCAATGAGATCCATGACTTCATCGTCCGGCAGATACTCGTTGAGCCAGCCGCCGAACTTCGTCGTGAAGTTGTATTTGCCATCGGAGAACGCACCGGCGCCGCCGAAGCCGCGCATGATGCTGCACGGCTTGCAGCCGATGCAGCTCTTGACCTTGCCTGCCGAAATCGGGCAGACGCGGTGATAGATATCCTTGCCGCTCTCAAGCACCAGCACGCGCAGATCCGGCTTCTTCTCCACAAGCTCATAGGCCGTCATCACACCGGCCGGACCGCCGCCCACCACTGCCACATCATACCGTTCCATAGGAAATCCTCCATTCATCATTCTCAACCTTTCAGCCTTATTGAAATCGCAATAATCAGAAAAGGAGTCCCATTCCTTTATCTGCCGCGCCCGAAGCAGCGCACAGCAAAAGAGCGCAGACTCCTTTGGCCCCGTTCAAGGCCATCTCCTGCGTTCAAACCTTATGTATTATAAGGGAATGAGCTTACAAATGCAAGTCTTTTTTAGAAAAAATTTATAGATTTTGTTCACTATGCCATATTTTTATGCATACCATATAAATAAGTATTGCATTCTCCCTCTTTTCTCCCCTATAATTGAACTATTCATGTAAACATGATAACAAAAGGAGGATTTACCTTGACACATGATCTTGCAATCATCAACACCTTTGTATTGTACATTGGTTTCATGATGGCGATTGGCGTCTACTACTACCGGCGCACGCGCAATATGAGCGATTACTTCCTCGGCAACCGTAAACTCGGTGCCTGGGTCACCTCGCTCTCGGCTGAAGCATCGGATATGAGCGGCTGGATGCTCATGGGCGTACCGGGCTTCGCGTATCTTTCCGGCCTCAACGCCGGCTGGATTGCCGTCGGCATCGCCATCGGCACCTGGGCCAACTGGCATTTCGTCGCAGCGCGCCTGCGCAAATACACGGAGCTTGCCAACAATTCCCTGACCCTGCCGGAATTCCTGCAGAACCGCTATCATGACAAATCGGGCCTGCTGCGCATCATTCCCGCCATCTTCATCCTGATTTTCTTCGTCATCTACACGTCCTCGGGCTTCGTATCGGCCGGCCGCCTCTTCGAGACGGTCTTTGGCATCCCTTACGAATACGCCATCTTCATCGGCGCCGGCTCCGTCGTCTTCTATACGCTCGTCGGCGGCTTCCTGGCCGTCTCGCGCACCGACTTCATCCAGGGCGTCATGATGTTCTTCGCCATCCTCGTCGTGCCGATCTGCGGCGCCATGCAGTGCGGCGGCTTTGAAGCCACCGTCAGTGCCATCCAGAATGTGCAGGCCTCCATGCTCGAGCCTCTGACCAAGGCCGACGGCTCCACGCTCGGTTTCATCGAGCTCATTTCCCTTCTGGCCTGGGGTATCGGCTACTTCGGCCAACCGCACATCCTCGTGCGCTTCATGGCCATCCGCACGTCCAAAGAAGTCAAGCAGGCAACGCATATCGCCATGACCTGGGTCATCCTGTCCCTGGCAGCAGCCGTCGCCGTTGGCATGGTCGGCCGCGTCTACCTCACGACGCCGCTTGAAGGTCCGGCCTCGGAAACGGTCTTCCTCGTCATGACGAATGAACTCTTCCCGCCAATTGCGACGGGCCTCATCCTCTCGGCTGTTCTCGCAGCCATCATGAGCACGGCCTCCTCGCAGCTGCTCGTCGCAGCTTCGGCCTTCGCACAGGACTTCTATCGCACCTGGCTGCGCAAGGATGCCGAACAGACCGAGCTCGTCTGGATTTCCCGCGCCAGCGTCCTCGTCATCGCGAGCCTCGCCATCTTCCTCGGACTCAATCCGAACAACTTCATCCTCGACATGGTTTCCTACGCCTGGGCCGGCTTCGGCGCCGCCTTCGGCCCGGCTCTGCTCATGAGCCTCTTCTGGAAGCGCACGACGCGCAACGGCGTGCTCGCCGGCATCGTCGTCGGCGGCCTCACGGTCCTCATCTGGAAGCAGTTCGCCTTCTTCGGACTCTATGAGATCGTACCGGGCTTCCTGTTCTCCGCAGCTGCCATCTGGATTGTCAGCCGCTGTGGGGAAGAACCCGACCGTGCCATCCTCGAGACTTTCGAGAAAGTCAATCACAGCAACATCTAAAATGATTCTCCAAGCTGCCGCCCCAAACGGCAGCTTTTTTATTACAAAAAAGCAATTGCTCCAACCATCCTGCAGTACCATCACCTTGTATTTTCGCAAGGAACAGCCGGCAGGCCGGGCTGGGCAAAAGCGGAGCGTTGTCGCGCTGCGTGAAGAATCGATTTTTTCCCTGCCAGAACCCTGTCAAAAGAGCGTCGTTCAAGCAAAGCGCGTTTCGTTCTTTTGGCAGGATACATTGAAAGGGAAAAAATCGATTTAGCAGCCCGACTTCGCGAAGTGTTGCCCGGCCCGGCCCTGCCCTCTGTCCCTGCAAAAGAGCAATACGCCGAAGCTGATATATCTCACTGTCTGAAATCAAATCATTGCACGGCAAAAATCCGCTGCCCAAATGACAGCGGATTTTAATCTGTATTCACATGTATGACGGCTCAAAGATAACGCAGCCAGACGTACACATTCGAGATCAGGATCGTCAGGATCATGACGGGGAATGCGATTTTCATAAAGCCCAGGAACGAAATCTGCTTGCCACGCTGGGCAGCCATCGAAGCCACCACCACGTTGGCGCTTGCACCGATCAGCGTACCATTGCCGCCGAGGCAGGCACCGAGCGACAGCGACCACCAGATCGGGTCGAGATTCGTGATACCCATCTGGCCCATATCCTGGATCAGCGGGATCAGCGTCGCGACAAACGGGATGTTATCGATGAACGCCGAAGCAAAGGCACTCATCCAGAGCACGAGCATGGCCGTCGCATTGACGCTGCCGCTCGTCAGCTGCATGGCCTCTGCGGCCAGCATCTTGATGACGCCCGTCTCAACCAAAGCGCCGACCAGGATGAAAAGGCCGGCGAAGAAGAAGATAGCCAGCCATTCCACCTTGGAAAGCACCTTGGCGATCATGCTCTCATTGCGCGTATACGTGATGAGCAGCAGCAGGCCCGCACCCGAGAGTGCCGCCGTAGCCGTCTGCAGTCCCAGTTTGTCGTGGCAGACGAACAGGCTGATCGTAATGAAGATGACAAAGAGGCATTTCTTCAGGAGCTGCGGATTGGCAATCTGGCTTTTGGCATTGAGGCGCATGACGCGCTCCTGCAGATCCGGCTGTGTACGCAGCTCGCGCCCGTAAATGGCAATGAGCACCAGCTCCACCACGAAGAAAATCAGGATGCAGATACCCGTCAGGTTATTGACGAAATCCATGAAGTTCAGGCCGACGGCGCTGCCGATCATGATGTTCGGCGGGTCGCCAATGAGCGTGGCCGTGCCGCCGATATTGGACGCCAGGATCTGCGAGATCAGATACGGCTTGACATCGACCTTGAGCTGTGACGTGATGCTGAAGGTGATCGGCACGGTCAGAAGCACCGTCGTGACATTGTCGAGCAGGGCCGAGCAGACCATTGTCAGAGCGGAAAGGGCAATGAGCAGGGCGATTGGCCGTGCCTTGACCTTTTTTGCCGACCAGATGGCCAGAAAATTGAAGAGTCCCGTCTCACTCGTGATGTTCACGATGATCATCATGCCCATGAGCAGGCCCAGTGTGTTGAAATCAATATGGCGTATGGCCGTATCCTGATCGATGATGCCGCAAAGGATCATCAGCATGGCACCGCAAATCCCCACAATCGTGCGGTGTACTTTTTCCGAGATGATCAGTGCATAGGCAATCACGAAAATCGTGATGGCCAGAGTGGTTGAGCTAACCAATGGATTCCACTTCCTTCTCTCTTACTGCTTATACTTCGGTGTCAGGACGATGCTTTCCCCATCGCGCTTGATCTTGAACGTATACGACTTGACGCCGGCGCGGAAGAGCTCCATCTTGAGCTGCAGCAGCGCGCGTCCCAGTTCATCCGTGAGCTGCGGCGTAAAGCCGGCACGGGTCAGTTCAGCCGGAACCGGCTGCTCAGCCTCCTGCTGACGCTTCTTCTTCGCCGTCTGCTCCGCACGCACGAAATGATCTTCGATGGACATGTCCTCCACGTAATCCTTGAACATATCCTTATCCGTCAAGTTCTTTGGTATTTTCGTCATCTTCAGCCCCTCTTTCCTCTGAATCCTCTCTACCTCACTTGGCGCTGACCTTTGCCCAGCTGTCGCGCAGCCCGACCACACGGTTGAATACGAGGTGATCCGGCGTCGTATCGGGATCAACCACGAAGTAGCCGACGCGCAGGAACTGATAGTGCGTTCCCGCCGCCGTGAGCTTGACCGAAGGCTCTACCAGAGCATGCTCAATGACCTGCAGCGAGTCCTTGTTGAGTGCCGCAATGAAATCCTTCGGCACATTGCCGTTTTCATCCGTTTCAATGAGGTAATCGTAGAGGCGTACCTCGGCGTCGAGAGCCGTCTTCTCAGCAACCCAGTGGATTGTGCCCTTGATCTTGCGGCCGGCTGTCCTGCCGCCCGTCTTGGATTCAAGATCCGCCGTGCAGCGAAGCTCCGTGATATTGCCCTGCTCATCCTTTACGACTTCCTCACATTTGATGATGTAGGCATGCTTGAGACGTACCTCTCCACCCGGCTTCAGGCGGAAGTATTTCTTGGGCGGCTCCTCCATGAAGTCTTCCTGCTCGATGTAGATCGTGCGGGAGAACGGCACGAAGCGGTGGCCGCCGTGCACGGGGTTGTTGTCCGCCAGCAGCCACTCTTCCTTGTCTTCCGGATAGTTCGTGATGACGACCTTCAACGGGTGCAGCACGGCCATGACGCGGTCGGCATTCTCGTTGAGATCCGCGCGGACCTCGTGCTCGAGCATTGCGACGTCGACGATGCTGTCGGCCTTGGCGACGCCGATTTCCCTGCAGAAGTTGCGGATGGAAGCCGGCGTGTAGCCGCGGCGGCGCAGGCCTGAGATGGTCGGCATGCGCGGATCGTCCCAGCCGCGCACATAGCCCTCTTCGACGAGCTGGCGCAGCTTGCGCTTGCTCGTGACCGTGTTCGTGAGATTCAGGCGGGCAAACTCGATCTGGCGCGGACGCGTATTTGGATCGAAGCCGAGGGAATCGAGCAGCCAGTCGTAGAACGGACGATGCTCCTCAAACTCCAGCGTGCAGACGGAATGCGTGATGCCCTCGATGGCATCGGAGAGCGGATGTGCGAAATCGTACATCGGATAGATGCACCACTTGTCGCCCGTGCGATGATGATGCGCATGGGCAATGCGGTAAATGACCGTATCGCGCATGACGAGATTCGGCGAAGCCATGTCGATCTTGGCGCGCAGGACCTTTTCGCCGTCGGCGAATTCACCGGCCTTCATGCGTGCAAAGAGATCGAGGTTTTCCTCGACGCTGCGGCTGCGGTACGGGCTCTCCTTGCCCGGCTCCGTCAGCGTGCCGCGATACGCCTTGATCTCCTCAGCCGAAAGATCGTCGACATAAGCCAGGCCCTTCTTGATGAGCGTTACCGCAAAGTCATAGAGCTTGTCAAAGTAGTCCGATGCGTAGAATTTGCGGTTGCCCCAGCTGAAGCCGAGCCAGCGGATATCCTCCTGGATGGAATCAACGTATTCCGTATCTTCCTTCGTCGGATTCGTATCATCAAAACGCAGGTTGCAAAGGCCGTGATTGTACTCGGCAAGACCGAAATTCAAGCAAATGGATTTGGCATGGCCGATGTGAAGATAGCCATTCGGTTCGGGTGGGAAACGCGTATGGATGCCTTCCGTATACTTGCCATTCTTGAGATCTTCCTCGATCATGTTCTGGATGAAGTTGGAAGCCATGGTGATCTTTTCTGCCATCTGATATCTCTCCTCGTCTCTCTATTCCTGTCCAAACGTCCAGTCAGGAACTCAGATTCCCGCTGAATCCTCTTCTTTACATCGTTTCTCCACATACGTGCGCAGGCGTGCCACGCCCTCTTCCATGCCCGGCTGATCCGGCAGGTACCTGATGATGCGTTCAATGTAGCCCCGCTTGACGATTTCCCGCAGCGTCCAGTTGAAGTAAATGTCGTAGACCCAGAGCAGACGCACGAGCTTGCGGTCGCCATGCGTGCGCAGCTTGCGGTAATCCGCCTGCCGTCCGGCCTTGAAATCCTCGATGAAATCCGGGCTGACAAGCTGACTGGCATCGGATGCGATGAACTTCGGCGCCTTTTCCGCACCATCCGGCGTCAAGAACGGCGACAGGACACGATAAATATCGAGCTTATCGGCATCGCGGATGATCTGGGCAAAGACAAGATGGCGCCGGTCCGCCACCGGGCCGATTTCCTTTTTATTGTGGCGTGAAATCGCGAACCGCACGAGCTCCTCATCCTCGGGGGCCAGCTTCTTCATGAAGTCAAGCTCCGACAGGACCTTGAGCCCAAGATCCGCGTGATCTTCCGACTCGGCATCATTGAAGGTCTTGTAGAGGCTGTACTGGCGAAAGCGCCCCACATCATGAAAAAGACCCATGATTTCCGCCAGGGCAACATCATGCGCAGAAAGGTGCAGATGTTTTGCCAGGGCGATGGCATGGGTGGTTACGTACCCCGTATGGATTTCCTTGATGCGGATTCCCTGCATCACTTCTTCGTCATCGGTATGGAACGATTTCATATAGGCATCCATCCAGGCATGCATTTCTTTGAGCAATTCCTGCATCGTATGTTCCTTCCCTTCCAGGCAATCGTCACCTCGTGACTAATGCTTACATTATACTACGAACCATGTTTTGACGCAATTCCATCTATTTAACGCCGCTGTGCTTCACCTCGTCCTCCACAAGGATACCAAGGTTCCGCAAATCGTCACGGATGGCCGCCAGAGTCTCCTCGTCGGGGATGCGGACGGTATGCATGTGGATGCCGCCCGTCACGACCAGCAGCGGATTGGCCTGGCACTTCTTCATCTTCGTCAGGAAGCGACGGATATCGCGGCGGCTCTCAAGCAGGAGATCGCCGCGAATTGCCCCGTAAACAGGATGTTCGACGATGACATCAAGCACGGCACCGCCATTGTCGACGATGGCCTGAAGCTCTGGCTCCATGCCGGCCGCATCATGACGGCAGACAAGCGTCGCCAGCATCGCCGCCCCCTCACCGGACTCCGGCAGGATATACCCGCGCGGCGTGGCAAAGATCTGTGCGCCCTGCGCCCGCAGGATACTGATATCGCCGACAATGATCTGGCGGCTGACCTCAAGTTCCCGGGCCAGCTTGGTCCCGGTCAGCGGCTGCTTTGCTTTCCTGAGCCGTGCCAAGAGCAGGCGGCGCCGTTCTTCCGTATGCACGAATACCACTCCCCCATAAACCAGCAAAACAAAAAAAGCTGCCTCACGGCAGCTATGCGTACAAAATGGTGGGCGATAACAGGATCGAACTGCTGACATCTTGCTTGTAAGGCAAGCGCTCTCCCAGCTGAGCTAATCGCCCGAATGGTGACGCCAATGGGATTCGAACCCAGGAACCCGCCGTGAAAGGGCGGTGTCTTAACCGCTTGACGATGGAGCCATTGGCTCCTCGAGCAGGATTCGAACCTGCGACAGCCTGATTAACAGTCAGGTGCTCTACCGGCTGAGCTATCGAGGAATATCAGATACTCGCGTATCGACTTGTATTATTATACTGGATAATCGAGAGGATTGCAAGCCTTTTTTTCCAGGAATGTGAGATTACGATTCCTATATCACGGTCTGGGTCGGGCTCGCCGCTTCGTTACATGCTGCTGAGCCAGTATCTCTTCACGCATTGATGCACATGCACTTCTTCAAAAGACAAGCCCGCAGCAAAAGTCCCATGCTGCGGGCTTGTTCAGTAAATACAAGAAATCAAAGTGTCACACCATCTTTGAAGATGGCCAGTTCATGCTTGTCCAAGGCCTCGGATTTCGTATGGCACGTTCCTGAAGCCACATTCAAAATGAATTGCAGGAATTCCTCGGACAAAGCTTCCATGCTCTCGCCGCTCAGGAGTCTGCCGGCATTGAAATCAATCCAGTCCGCTTTAAACGAGGCCAGACGGCTGTTGCTCGCAATCTTGAGCGTGGGGACCGGACAGGAAAACGGCGTGCCGCGTCCTGTCGTAAAAAGCACCATCTGCGCACCGGAAGCGGCCAGCGCATTCGAAGAAACAAGATCATTTCCAGGTGCCTGCAAAAGCGACAGGCCCTTTTCTTTTACGGGTTCGCCATAAAGCAGCACATCTTCCACGGGAGCGATGCCGCCTTTTTGTACACAGCCCAGAGACTTATCCTCCAGAGTCGTGATGCCGCCTGCCTTATTGCCTGGTGACGGATTCTCATTGATTTTCTCGCCGTGTTTCTGGAAATACGTCTTGAACCCGTTGATGAGGCGCACGGTCTTCCGGAACACCGCTTCATTCCTGCAGCGGTTCATCAGCAAGGTTTCCGCACCGAACATTTCCGGCACTTCGGTCAGCAGAGCCGTGCCGCCCGCTGCCGTGACACGATTGACAACGGACCCGACCAGGGGATTGGCCGTCAGGCCGGAAAATCCATCGGAGCCGCCGCATTTTACGCCGATGCACAATTTCGCCAACGGTTGCGTCGTCCGTTTCGTTTCAGCCGCATGAGCCGCCAATTCCCTTACCAGGCGCACACCTTCTTCCACTTCGTCTTCTGCTTCCTGACAAATGAGGAACTTGATTCCCGCTTCGTCCACACCGGTGAGCATCTGGCGCATCGCGTCCATCTTGTTGTTTTCACAACCGAGCCCCAAAAGCAATACCCCGCCCGCATTGGGATTATGTGCCAGTCCTGCCAGGAACTTCTGCGTATAGCACAAATCATCGCCCAGCTGCGAACAGCCGTAAGGATGGCTGTAGGCGTAAATCCCATCCACATGCGGACCGACAAAAGCCTGAGCCCGTTTCTCAATCTCCCGCGCTATCGCATTGACGCAGCCGACGGTCGGGATAATCCATACTTCATTGCGGATTCCGACACGGCCATCGCGGCGCTCATAGCCCTGGAAGGTATGAACCCGGTCCTCTGCCGGCTGCCATGCCGGTGCCTTCTGCGGTTCATAGCGATACTCCAGCAGGTCTCCCAACTTGCTTTTGACATTGTGCGTATGCATCCACTCGCCCGGCTGAACCGCCACGGTCGCCTGCCCGATGGGAAAACCGTACTTGATGACATCTTCACCTGCTGCTATCGGCACAATGGCCATTTTATGACCAGCAGGGATATCTTGCCGCACCACGATGTTTTTCCCCGCTGACGCAACCGTCTCACCTTGTTTCAAGGCAGAAACAGCCACTGCCACATTATCCGCAGGATGAATCCTGATCAGCTGTTCCATCTCATTCCTCTTTTCCCAAAGATTCAATGTAAGCTTTTGCACCATATGTCCGGATCTTCTGGAAGTGATCCTGCACGGCTGCCGCAAAGCCCGGAATGGCCGTGAGGTCCTCCCCCCACCAGTCTGCGGATTTCAGGATATGATCGACGTATTCTGCATCCGGCAGGGCTGCCCAGGCGGCAATCTGCTCCAGCTTATCCGCATCATCATGGATCTCATACACCTGTTCACCGCGATGGCCAAGCAGGCAGCCATCGCCCCGTTCCGTCGCATGATAAAAGACCAGGAGTGCCGCCATGGAATACGTGAGCCATTTCGGCAGCTTTCCTGTGGCAGCCAGACTGTCTTTCAACGTGGGCAGGACCCGCGTACGCCACTTGGAAATGGAATTCAGGGCGATGGACAGCAGAGCATGATGAACGAAAGGATTCTCAAAGCGCTCAAAGACAGCATCGGCAAATGCCTTTGCCTTCTCCTGCGGCAGATGGACAGTCGGCACGATCTCCCCGTAGACAGACTGGTTCAGCTGGCGGCGTATGGAAGGATCCTTCATGCAATCACCAACATAATCAAAACCTGCCAGATAAGCTCCCAGGACCATGGACGTATGCGCACCATTCAGGATCCGGACCTTCTGTTCCTTGAATTTGGCGATATCCGCCGTAAATTCTACCGGGAAATCCGGTGCATTGAGCGGCAGTTTGTCTTTGAGCTGCGGGTCCCCAATCACCCAGAGCGCAAATGGCTCACACTGAGTCATGAGCGCATCGTGATACCCCAGTTCTCCCTCGTAGGCAGCGGCCTCTGACTTCGGATACCCCGCCACAATACGGTCAACCAGGGTATCCGCAAATGTGCAGGCAGTATCCAGCCAGGACGAAAAGCCTGATTCGAGCTGCCAGTGCTCCGCATATTTCTTCACGCAGGCTTTGAGCGCGGCACCATTGTGATCGATGAGTTCCACCGGCAGCATGATGAGCCCTTTATCGGCTGCACCATGGAAATACTGGTAGCGCGCAAACAGGAATTTCGTCAGTTTTCCCGGAAAAGACTGCGGCGGCGCATCTTCAAACCGGTCCGCTTCACGAAAGACAATGCCGGCCTCCGTCGTATTGGAGATGACAAATTCCAGCGTATCAAGTTCGGCCAGCTGCATATAGGCTTTTTCATCCTCATGAGCGGCAATGATGCGTTCCAGGCAAGTGACGACCCGGTTCTCCTTGTACGGCTTGCCCGCCCGCTGACCGCGCAGGCAGACGGTATAAAGATTGTCCTGCGTCAGGAAACGCGCATTTACCTGTTTTGCCCGCGGCATGACCACGGCTATGCCGGCATCAAAGCCCTGCTCCTCATTGGCACGGTCGATTGCATAATCGACAAAGGCACGCAGGAAATTTCCTTCACCGAACTGCAGCACCTTGATGGGATGCTCTGACCGATGGTAAATATCTTGGATATTCTTCATTCTCGACTCTCCCCTGGCAGGATTCATTCCGGATCCGCAAAATGAATGACGACTTTGAGCATCTTCGAGGCATTTTCGGAGAAATCGCGGAAGGCCTTGGCGGCATCCGCCATCTCATAAACATTGGTCACGACTTTCTCGACATCTGCTTTGCCAGCTTTCACCAGATCGATGAGGTCCAGGAAATCCTGTTTCAAGGCATTGCGGGAACCAAAGACATTCAATTCTTTTTTCTGCAGAAGCGTAAAATCAAAGTCTGCATTCTTCTTGCCGACGCCGATCTGGACAAAACGTCCGCCATAGGCTGCCGCATCAATGCAACTGAGGAAGGTAGACGGAAGGCCGACTGCCTCAATGGTCACATCAAAGCCTTTGCCTGCCGTGATTTCCTGTACGGCCTGCTTGAAGTGCTCCGGACTGTCATTCAGGATCGTGCCGGCGAGGTTAAAGCTCTTCTGTGCATAAGCCAGCTTCTCCGGTGCGATATCCGCGATATAGACTTCTGCACCAGCTGCTTTTGCGGAAGCAGCGGCCAAGACGCCAATCGTGCCCGCGCCGACAACCAGGACTTTCTCACCCGGCTTGATGTGCGCGCGCCCGGCGCCATGGTAACTGATGCAGAACGGCTCGATGAGTGCCAGCTGTTTCGGCGAAAGGCCCTTGCCGTCATAGATTCTCTCAATCGGCATCGTGATGTATTCCATGAAAGCACCATCACGCTGCGCGCCCATCGTCTCGTTGTGTTCGCAGCAGTTCAGGAGTCCGCGCTCGCAGGAATAGCACTTCCCGCAGTTAAAATACGGATTGCAGGTAACAATCATGCCCTTCTTGAGCCCACGGTCATTTTCTCCGATTTCCATGATTTGCGCCGAAAATTCATGACCCGGGATACGCGGATAAGAAGCATAGGCAAACGTGCCGCGATACGTTCCCAGATCACTGCCGCAAATGCCTCCATATAGGATTTTCAAAAGCGCCTCACCTTTTTTCGGCACGGGCTTTTCCGTCTCAAAAATTTCCACTTCTCCAGGCTGATTGATACGAATTGCTTTCATGAAAAATCCTCCTCTTATTTTCACCCTTACGAGTGAATCAGTAAAAATGGACAGTCTAAACTTCACGACGGCATTTACGCCAAAGTGTCACACGGCTGATTCCCAATTTCGCACACGTTTCCTCTGGCGTATACTGCTCCAGCATGCGGTCGATAACCGCAATCTCAATTTCTTTGAGTGACAATCCCAAAGGAATTTCTATCGTATTCTTGTTATTGCTCATACGGCTTCCATCCATCAGTTCATCCAGATGGATGCGGCTGCCGTAACCGTCAGCATAGCAGGCAAAAACCTCTGCCATATTGCGCAGCTCGCGTATATTGCCCGGCCATGCGTAATTCATCAGGCGATTTTTTAATCTTTTATCAAACCAGGAAGAAAATTCTATCTTGGGCGCAAATTGATGAAAATAATACTGCATGAGCATCATGATATCTTCTCTGCGCTCGCGCAACGGCGGTATGTTGATTTTCAGCACATTGACGCGATAATAGAGATCCTCACGGAATTTTCCTTCATCTACCATATCACGCAGATTCTTATTCGTAGCACATATCACGCGGATATCAAGCGGGATGATCTTGTCATCCCCGACGCGCATGATTTCATGCTCCTGCAGGACGCGCAGGAGGCGTCCCTGTATGTTCAGGGGGAGTTCGGCAATCTCATCCAGGAATATCGTGCCACCATCTGCCAGTTCAAATAGCCCTTTCTTGCCGGAACGTCTGGCACCGGTAAATGCACCTTCCACGTAACCAAACAATTCACTTTCAATCAGATTGGGCGGTATGGATGCACAGTTGACCGAAACAAACGGCTTGCGGCTTCTCTGGCTGGCATTGTGAATGCTCTGTGCCATACCTTCCTTGCCCGTTCCCGTCTCTCCTGTAATCAGTACATTTGCCTCCGTCTGTGCGAATGACTCAGCTAAAGCGAGCAATTTCTTGACCCGGGGCGAAACGGTCAATATGTCTGAAAAATGCTTTTTGGCATAAAGACCTTTTTGATACATCGAAGTGCGTATCTTCTGTTCTGATTTGGCTATGCTGCCAGTTTCATGAAAAACGAGCACGGTATTCTCATGCTGATCCCTCATACCTATGGGAATCATGCGGAAAAGAGCTGTATTTTCGCCAATGGTAATCAGCTGCTCTCCAGTGTAGTCCTTGATATATGGTTCCATTTGCTTCGGCAGATTACGCAGGATATTCCCCTGAAACAAGCGATTGGCTTCCTCGTTGAAAAAGAGCGGATGCTTGTTTTCATCCAGGACCGCAATCCCCTCCTGGATATTTTGCACAACGGCCTGCAGCTGCTCCAGCTGCAACGCTTCCTTTTTCTTGGCATCCCGGATTTTCACCGCATCGTTGATGGCCTTCTCAATGGAGGATTCGCTGGAATCCACATAGGAATTGAGCATGCCATTTTCTTCTGCTACACGGATGGCATAGCGGCAGCCGGCAATCCCATCCACCGTCTTGCCAATGACCAGGCTCCTGACCGTTGCCTCAATTTCCTCATAGGTCCGGCACGGACGCACGAAAATATCCGTATCCGCCAGAGAAAAATTCTGCGGCGTATCAAAGAGGATATTGTCGCGCATGACAATGGCAATGCGATGACAATCCTTACTGCTCAGGTAAGCAACAGCCGTGAGAATGTCATTGAAGGACGTCGTAACCTCGACCACCGTTTTTCCCGAGATTTTCTTGATTTCCTCAGCCACACCACCGCGGCTGATGATTACGAGCGCTTCCGGATGCGATTCTATCTCCGCACACGCCGATTTGTCATCGGTTACCAGAACGGGTATGGAAAGGCCTTTTCTGCGAATGATTTTTCTTGCCTTGCGTCCGACCTCTTCAGTCGGCGCAGCAAATAGAATGAGTGACATATGCTTCCTCCTGCAACGATTGAATCAATTGCTTTAATTATATAGCAAATTGATTACGCCCGTACTGAATACAGGGAAAATCGTCAAGAGAAGCAGGCATACAAGGAGCAGGAGGTAAAATGGCACGGCTTCACGGATAAAGGCGCTCATCTTACACTTGGTAACACCGCAGGTAACGAACATCAGCGTGCCCATTGGCGGCGAGAGAGCGCCAATTGCCAGGTTAAAGATGAACATGATGGCAAACTGGTACTCATTGATGCCAAAATGCGTTGCAATAGGAGCAAGCAGCGGCACGAGGATAATCATAGCCGCATTGCCTTCCAGGAACATGCCGACAAAGAGCAGGAAAATGTTCACGACCAGGAGGAACATTTCCGGGCTCTGCAGGAACGTGATCATCATCTGTGCGAGTTCCTGCGGGATACGCTCTTTCGTCAGGATCCAGGCAAAGGTGGACGCAGCACCAATGATGATCATGATGGAAGCCGACGTCGTGATGGTTTCTTTGATGCCCGTCACGATATCCGCAATGCGCATCTCCCGGTAAACGAGGCCAAGGAACAGGGAGTACACAATGGCAACAGCACCGGCTTCGGTCGGCGTGAAAAGACCGATGCGGATACCGCCGATGATGATGATGGGCAGGCAGAGCGGCAGGAAGGCTGCCTTTAAAGCACTCCAGAATTCGCCTGCCGTCGCATGGTGTTCGCGCATTGGCTTGTACCCGCGCTTATGCGAAATCACGGATACGAGCATCATCATGGCCACGCAGAGCAGCAGGCCCGGTCCAATGCCGCCCATGAAGAGCTTGCCGATGGACAGATTGCCGATGGAACCGTAAATGATCATGGCAATTCCCGGCGGAATGAGCGGCGTGATGATGGCGGAAGTAGCCGTGACGACCGAAGAGAACTCCAGGGAGAAGCCGCGCTTCTGCATCTCCGGAACAATCATCTTCGCTTCCATCGCTGCATCGGCAAGGTTCGACCCCGAAAGTCCGCCCATCAGGGTACTGAGGAGAATGGCCACCTGTGCAAGACCGCCGCTGAAGGTTCCCAGCAGGACTTCACAGAAATTCATGATGCGTTTAGTAACGCCTGTATAGTTCATGAAGACGCCGGCACAGACGAAAAATGGAATGGCCAGCAACGGAATGCTTTCTGTTCCTGCAATGACGCGCTGCACAAAGATCTGTCCGGGAATATTCGGCGACAACAGGAAATACATGACACCGCCGGAAAGAACGGAAAGGAAAACCGGTACTTTCAAGAACAAAAGGACTAACAGTACAATAGTCGAGATTGCAATACTGCTTTCCATCAGTCATGCACCTCCTTGAATTTTTTGATAATCACACGCGTATAGTTATACATCATCAGGATACAGCCGACCGGAACCACCAGATAGATGACCGCGTTGGGAATATGAAGGATATTCGTGCTGCGTCCCATCTGCACCATCGAATAGACAATGACATCACTGTAATAGAAGAAGAACAGCAGGATGCCCATCGAGATGACATAGCCGCCAAGCTCAATCCAACGCGCTATTTTTTTCGGCAGGCGTTCCACCACGATCTCAATAGCCACATGGCTGCCTGTCCGGAAGGCTGCACCGACGCCCAAAAAGGTAATCCAAACAAAGCAGGCCAGCTGGACCTCTTCTTCCCAGGCGAACGGGCTTCCCAGAAAATATCGTGCAAAAACACCGAAAAACGTTACAAATACCAAAACCGTCAGGGCAATTCCTGCAATAAAAAAGTCCAGATTGTTGATAATGGATCTGCCAAGATTTTTTTGCTCTTCCATAATTTCACCAGTCTCCCTAAAAACATACACAAACATTCAAGAAGCAAGGCGGAAGGACTCCATTTCCTCGGGCCTTCCGCCTGCCATAGAATCAGGGATTATTGCATAGCTGCTTTTACCGTATCATAGAGATTCGGCGACCAGTCTTTGAAGTCTGGGAGCGAGTAGAATTTCTTGCTTGCAGCACGGAATTCATCAAGTACAGCCTGAGACGGCTCAACTACCGTTACGCCTTCTGCCTTGAATTTCTCCAGGACATCCTGTTCTGCCTTTTTCTGAAGCTCGTTGTTGTAAAGGCCGGCTTCTTCGCAGGTGGAAACCAGCATATCCTGCTGTTCCTTGGTCAGGCTGGTCCAGAATTTTTCACCACAGACAAGGGTCGTAAAGTTTTTAACATGACCATCGAGAATCAAATACTTTGCCACTTCCTGGAATTTACCGTTATACAGAACCGGCAGCGGATTTTCTACACCATCAATGGTGCCCTGCTGCAGAGCCGTGTAAACATCACCAAGAGCCATCGGCGTCGGTACGGCACCAAGAACTTCAAAGCCCTTAACCTGGATTTCGTTGTTCGGGACACGGATCTTCATGCCTTTGAGATCCGCCAGAGAATTGACCGGTTTCTTCGTCAAAAGGTGACGATCGCCATAAACCCAGTTCGAAGCAATGATCTTCAGGCCATTGTCTTCCAGCTCTTTGCTTTCCTTTGCATACCAGTCGCTCTTCGTGAGCTTCCAGCACTGATCCCAGTTATCAAACAGGAACGGGCCAAAGACGATACCGAAGTCCTTGACGCCACGGTCTGCGTAGAAGGCACCGTCTGCCAGTGTTACAACCGGCTGTCCGGCAATCATCTGATCAATCAGATCATTTTTATTGCCCAGCTGACTGGAAGGATATGCCTCAATCTGCATGGTACCATTGCTTTTTTCTTCCAGAAGCTCTTTCCACTTGTTAATGCCCTGATCGAACGGTTCACCCGGATTGTTCTCATAACCAACCTGGATAACGATTTTTCCGTCTTTCGTCCCAGCTGCCTGCTGTTGTCCGCCACACCCAGTCAACAGGCATGCTGACAATACCATCGTCGCCAGCGCCAACAAAGTTTTCTTCATGCCAAAGCACTCCTTTCAAAAGACCCTCTTTAGTTGGGGTGATTTGCTTACCCCATTCTTCCTTTTACTCTATATAATAGCAATATGCATGCCAATTTATTCTGAATACGTAAAATTTTTTCAACATATCTGTGATAAGTTGCTTAATTGTCTTGATTTTTATAGCTTCAAATTGTAACAACAGGATTAAAATTTATTTTTGATTGTTATAAAATTATTCCGATTTTTGAGAGTATACTGCTGTTTTCTCGATATTTTTGCTCCATTTGTTTCATTACGAAATGCATAATATTACTTTATGAAATAAATTCAGCAAAAAAAGAACTGCACTGTGCAGCTCCTCTGACAATGCAGTTCTTCTATGAACAGACTTATTATTTTCTTGCTTCGGCTACGGCTTGTACAAAGCGCTGTGCCATGGCCGTCACACCATCGTAATCTCCTGTTTTCGCAGCACCGGTCAGGCTGCTGCCGGCAGATATGGCGATGCAGCCAGCATGAAGCCAAGCTGCTACGTTATCAACACTGACACCGCCGGAAGGCATCAGAGGGGCCTGCGGCAACGGACCGTGGATATCCTTGATCATCTTGGGCCCAACAATGTCACCGGGAAACACCTTGACAATATCCGCGCCCGCTTTCAGGGCATCAACGGCGCCGCCCGGCGTCATGACACCCGGACAGGAAACCACACGGTAAAGATTGCAGAGACGCACGGTTTCTTCATCAAAGGCCGGAGAGACGATGAACTTTGCCCCTTCCACCATGGCCAGGCGAGCAGTCGTCGCTTCAAGGACCGTGCCCGCACCGATCACAACCTCGGGATCTCCTTTATATTCTTCGACCAGCGTACGGATGGCTTCCTGTGCTCTCGGCGTTGTGAACGCCAGCTCAATCGCCTTTACACCACCCTTTATGCAGGCCTCAGCCGTACGGATGCCGTCTTCCATGGTCTTTCCGCGTACAACGGCAATGATACCCTGTTTCTTTAATTTGGCCATCACTTCAAATTTGTCCATCATGAATCCCTCCTGCTCTGATTTTCTGCCATAAAAGTCTGCAGCTGCGTTCTTGTTGGCAGGCCTTCATTATCGCCTGGTGACATGACTGCCAGGGCGCCAATGGCAGCTCCACGTTCTGCCGCCCGCGCAAGGCCCTGATGTTCCAGGAGTGCGCTGATAACGCCTACAGCAAAGCCATCACCCGCTCCAACCGTATCCACGACTTTGGCAACATGGAAGCCGGGAGATACGAAAGCCTCCTGACCAGCTTCCTTTACGAGAGAGCCCCTGGCTCCCAACTTAACGATGACGGCTTTGGCACCTTGTGCCAGATAGAAATCCGCAATCTGTTCCGGGTCGGAGGTCCCTGCCAGCTGTTTTCCTTCCGAAATTCCCGGCAAAACGAGATCCGCCTTCGCAGCCATTTCATTGAGCACGCGTACCATCTCCGCCCGATCCGGCCAAAGTGCCGGACGGATATTGGGGTCAAACGAAACATATACCCCCCGTTCTCGTGCCATCTCCATCAGGCGCATGGCCGCCGCGCGGCAGCTTGCAGAAAGAGCCGGCGGGATGCCCGTCACATGTACATGGCGCACACCTTCCCAGTCAAGCTTCTCCAGGTCTTCCGGCGCAAAATGAGAGAAGGCGGTTCCCTGCCGGAAGTTGACCACTTCCGGGTCGCCCGTTTCCACTTTGGCTTTCAGCTGCATCCCCGTCAGGAATGTATCATCCTGCAGGATATACTGCGGATCGATACCGTTGGCCTGCAGAAAGTCAATGATATGCGCACCGAACGGGTCTTTCCCCACGCGCGATACGTAAGCAACCGAATGCTCCAGCCGGGCCAGGCCGACAGAAACATTCACTTCCGCACCACACACATAGCGCGTAAAATGTGTCACGTCCTTCAGCGGCCGTGCTTCTTCCGCCGCCATCAAGCCCATGGGTTCACCAAATGTCAAGACTTCATGCATACACTCACACTCCCTGTATTCACAAATTTGGTTCCTGCCTGTTTAATATGCATAAATCGTGCCATTTTATATAAAAAATGCAGCCATCCATCAGGATGACTGCAAATGCATGAGCGTTACGATTCGATTGATTGACTTTTTACTGCGTCAGACGCGGTCACGGCGCAGATCTTCTGCCAGGAGCGTCTCGAGACGGCCAACGGTCATGTCCTTTTCGGAATAAACGGTCAGGCCGTGCTTCTGCAGCAGGGCGGCTGCAGCACCGGCGCCTCTGATCTTGCGTCCGCGGAAGGTACCGTCGTAGATATTGTGGACGCCGCAGGACGGGCTGCCCTCTTTGAGGATGGCCACCCTGGCATGGTACGCCTCTGCGATCTTCAGGAGCTTCCTCGCGCCTGTCAGGAGATATGCGGTCGTATCCATGCCGTCCTTGTCCATGGCCTTCGCCTTGCCAGCCAGGAGTTTCTTGCCGTTGCCGCCCTGGATCTCCATGGGCGGGCGCGGCACGGGCAGCATCGCGAAACATTCCGGGCAGACCGCAACGAAGCGCCCGCGCGCATTGTATTTCTGCAAGAGTTCGTTGGCATTATTGCCGCCGTTGTATTTGACATTATGCCCCAGCAGGCAGGCACTGACCAGGATCATGATAAACTCCTCTTCTGCCCTGGAATTGCTGGCCTCTGCGGCATCACCCAAGGCCTATTGATGCCGGGAATCCTTCAGGAGCGCTTGCTCTTCAGATACGCATCGATGGCGGCAGCCGCCTTGCGGCCGGCGCCCATCGCGAGGATAACCGTGGCGGCGCCCGTGACGATATCGCCGCCGGCGAATACGCCTTCCTTGGACGTCATGCCCGTTTCTTCATCCGCCATGATGTTGCCGCGCTTTGTCGTCTCAAGTCCCTTCGTCGTATGGGCGATGATGGGGTTCGGGCCCGTACCAATGGCGATGATGACCGTATCCATCGGCAGCTCAAATTCCGAGCCTTCGACCGGCAGCGGACGGCGGCGTCCCGAGGCATCGGGCTCACCGAGTTCCATGCGGATGCACTTGAGTCCCTTGACCCAACCGTTCTCATCGCCGAGGACCTCCACCGGATTCGTCAGCAGCTGGAACTCGATGCCCTCTTCCCTGGCGTGCCCGACTTCTTCTGCACGCGCCGGGATCTCGGCGGCGCTGCGGCGGTAAACGATGGTCACCTTCTCCGCACCGAGGCGCAGGGCCGTGCGGGCCGCATCCATCGCGACGTTGCCGCCGCCCACGACGGCCACGCGCTTGCCCACGCGGATTGGCGTCGCATATTCCGGGAATTTATAGGCTTTCATGAGATTGCAGCGCGTCAGGAACTCATTGGCCGAGTACACGCCGTTGAAGTTCTCGCCGGGGATTCCTTGGAAGCGCGGCAAACCGGCGCCTGTGCCGATGAATACGGCATCAAAACCTTCTTCCTGCATGAGTTCGTCGACCGTGTAGAGGCGGCCGATAACGGAATCCACCTCAATCTTGACGCCGAGCTTCTGGATGTTCTCAATTTCTTTCTTGACCACAGTGTCCTTCGGCAGACGGAATTCCGGGATGCCGTAGGACAGCACGCCGCCCGCCTTGTGCAGGGCCTCGAAGATCGTGACATCATAGCCTTTCTTTGCCAGGTCGCCGGCGCACGAGAGGCCCGAGGGGCCAGCGCCGATGATGGCCACCTTCTGCGCATCGGCCGCGCGCGAAACGGGCTGGATGTCTTCTTCCCCGGCCAGCTGGCGGTCGGCGGCGAAGCGCTCGAGACGGCCGATGGCCACGGCTTCGCCGCGCTTGGCGAGGATGCAGTGTTTCTCGCACTGATTCTCCTGCGGGCAGACGCGGCCGCAGATGGCCGGCAAGGCATTCGATTCCTTGATGGTCGCGATGGCGCCGTCGAAGTCACGCTCCTTGATCTTGGCGATGAACGTGGGGATATCGATCGAAACCGGACAGCCCTTGCGGCACTGCGGCACCTTGCAGTGCAGGCAGCGCTCCGCCTCGGCAACCGCCGTCTCCTCATCGTAGCCCAGTGCCACCTCTGAGAAATTATGAGCACGGACCTTGGGATCCTGTACCGGCATCTCGTGTTTCTTCAATGAAAGTGCCATCTCAATCCCTCCCCAGGCCAATACGGCAAACATGATCTTTTTCTTCTGCTTCCAGATCGCGGTACATGCGCTGACGGCTCATAAGCCCCTTGAAGTCCACGAGATGGCCATCAAACTCCGGCCCGTCGACACAGGCGAACTTCGTTTCGTCGCCCACCGTCACGCGGCAGCCGCCGCACATGCCCGTGCCGTCGACCATGATCGGATTCAGCGAGACGACCGTATGGATGCCGAGATCGCGCGTCGCATCCGCCACGCTCTTCATCATGATGACCGGGCCGATGGCCGTGATCTGAGCGATTTTTTCACCGCGGTCGACGAGTGCCTGCACGGCATTCGTTACAAAGCCCTTGATGCCGTAAGAGCCGTCATCCGTCGTCACGAGCACCTCATCCGTCACGGCCTTCATCTCATCTTCCATGATGAGGATGTCCTTCGTCTTGGCACCCATGATGGCGATGACCTTGTTGCCCGCTTCTTTCATGGCCCGGGCAATCGGGTACGTCGGCGCCACGCCGATGCCGCCGCCGACGACGACCATCGTGCCGTCGAGCTTCTGGATTTCAGACGGACGTCCGAGCGGTCCGACGAAATCCAGCAGGCTGTCGCCTTCCTTCATGGCCGCGAGTTCCATCGTCGAAGCGCCAATGGCCTGGAAGACGATGAGGATCTTCCCGGTTTCCCGGTCGAAATCCGCAATGGTCAGCGGGATGCGCTCGCCCTCTTCATTGACGCGCAGGATGATGAACTGGCCTGGTTCGGCTTTCCTGGCCACGCGCGGCGCCTCGATATCCATGGCATACACATGGGGCGACAATTCCTCTTTCCTGAGAATCTTAAACATAATCCACTCTCCTATCACTAGATGATTGAACTACTTGTCACGCCGTCTTCAAGCGAAGACCCCGGCGAGGTAAGCGGCAAGATTCGTCTTGATGGGCATGAAGTAGACATTCGTCTGCTCACGTTCTGCATACTCCATGACCTCGTGCGCGAAATCCACGCTCCACTCCAGCGTCGGCCGGAACGAATGCGGGAAAACAACGTTGTTCTTGCGCTCCCAGTAACTCTGAGAACGCGCGCTCATGACGGGCGAAACGCCCCAATAGACCTCAAGTCCCTGCAGCATATCGGCATAGACCGCAAGATAGCGCATATCGAAGAACGGCTGCGTGAAGAAGCCAGCTGCCCCCGCCTGGAGCTTGCGCTTGACGCGGTAAAGTTCCTGTGCCATCGAGCCGCGGTACTGATCGATGCCGGCATAGACCTTGACCTCCGGCATCTCCTTGCGGAATTTCCAGATGACATCGACGCTGTTCGTCGGATAGACTTCATGCATCATGTCCTGCGGAGGATCACCTTCGATGACGAGCACTTCGCGGATATCGTGCGCCCGCAGGTATTCCTTCATCGAAAGCTCTTCTTCGAGATTGATATCCATCGCCCGGATATGCGGCATGGATGCCGGGAAAAAATCCTTCGCGATGGCCGCCCCCTGCCAGCTCCGCAGGGGAAAGCGCAACAGGTCCGGAATGTTGATGACATCTACTTTTTCTTGATACTGATGCAGGAGCGCGAGCTCCTGGCGCAATGCTTCTTCGTCGCGCGGCACGAGTTCTACCGAGATACGCTTCATACGATTCCTCCACTGCCATCAGACTACCCGATGGATAAAAAATACAATCGTTACATTACTATCATTGTAAAATCTTTTTATCGATTTTGCAAGTATCGAAACTTTATCTATCATAAATTATATAAATTATGATATAAAATAAAAAAATCCCGCTCCGAAGAACGGGATGTGCTTGTAGGATTAGAACAGGCCGGTGATCTTGCCGTTGACATCGATATCCATGTTCTCGGCTGCCGGATGCTTCGGCAGGCCCGGCATCGTCAGGATGTTGCCCGTCAAGGCGACAATAAAGCCGGCGCCGGCACTGATGCGCAGTTCCTTGACCGTGATGCGAAAGCCGGTCGGACGGCCGAGCTTCGTCGCATCGTCCGAGAGCGAGTACTGCGTCTTGGCCATGCAGACCGGCATCTTGTCGAAGCCGAGCTCCTCAATCTCCTTGAGCTGCTTCCTGGCTGCCGGCGTGAAATCGACACCGTCGCCGCCGTAGATTTCCTTCGTGATCTTCTCGATCTTCTCGGGAATGCTGTCCTCGACATCGTAGATGAAATGGAAATCATTCGGCTTCTTCGTCGCCTCGATGACCTTGTCGGCAAGCGCGAGGCCGCCTTCGCCGCCCTTGGCCCAGACTTCCGACAGAGCGACTTCAGCGCCAAGTTCATTGCACTTCTTCTCGACGAAGTCGAGCTCTTCCTTCGTATCCGTCGGGAAGGCGTTGATGGCGACAACTGCCGGCAGGCCGAACTTCTGGATATTCTCGATGTGCTTCGTAAGGTTCGCAATACCCTTCTCGAGTGCAGCCATGTCGACCTTGCCGAGTTCCTTCTTGTCGAGGCCGCCGTGCATCTTGAGCGCACGCACCGTCGCGACGATGACAACGGCATCCGGCTTGAGGCCGGCGAAACGGCATTTGATGTCGAGGAATTTCTCGGCGCCGAGGTCTGCACCGAAACCGGCCTCCGTGATGACGTAATCCGCAAACTTCAGAGCAAACTTCGTCGCCATGACGCTGTTGCAGCCATGGGCGATATTCGCAAACGGGCCGCCGTGAATGAAAGCCGGCGTACCTTCGAGCGTCTGCACGAGGTTCGGCTTGATGGCATCCTTGAAGAGCAGCGTCAAGGCACCCGTTACATTCAGTTCCTTGGCGCGGATGGCGCGACCATCACGGCTGTAGCCGATGACGATCTCGCCGAGGCGCTGCTTCATGTCTTCGAGATCCTTCGCGAGGCAGAGAATGGCCATCATCTCGGAAGCTACCGTGATGTCAAAGCCCGTCTCGCGCGGTGTGCCATGAGCCTTGCCGCCGAGGCCGATGACGACGTGGCGCAGCGCACGGTCATTGAGGTCGAGCACGCGCTTCCAGGTGATGCGGCGCACGTCGATATCAAGAGCATTGCCCTGCTGGATGTGATTGTCGATGACAGCGGCGAGCAGATTGTGCGCCGTCGTAATAGCGTGGAAGTCTCCCGTGAAATGCAGGTTGATATCCTCCATCGGCACGACCTGCGCATAGCCGCCGCCGGCAGCACCGCCCTTGAGGCCGAAGCACGGTCCGAGCGAAGGCTCGCGCAGCGCGACGGCCGTCTTCTTGCCCTGGCGGTGGAACGCATCGGCAAGGCCGACACTCGTCGTCGTCTTGCCCTCACCTGCCGGCGTCGGATTGATGGCCGTCACGAGAATGAGCTTGCCATTCGGCTGGTCCTTGACGCGGTCCCAAGCGGAAAGGGCCACTTTTGCCTTGTACTTGCCATAAAGCTCGAGTTCGTCATCCGAAATCCCCAGTTTTGCTGCGATTTCCTGGATGGGGCGCATCTTCGCTTCCTGTGCGATTTCAACATCGGTTTTCATTTCTGTACCTCCTGCACATTGTAAGGGAAACACTTTGCCGCTCCTGCGGCTCTCTTTATGCCTGAAGCTGCATCTCTGCGGCACGGACAACATTTTCCATGAGCATGGCGACGGTCAAGAGGCCGACGCCGCCCGGGACCGGCGTGATGGCACCGGCCACTTCCTTGACGGCTTCAAAATCCACATCGCCAACGAGTTTCTTCGGCGCGATGCGGTTGATGCCGACATCGATGACCGTGGCACCGGGCTTGACCATATCCGCCGTGACAAAATGCGGACGGCCGACAGCGGCCACGAGGATATCCGCCTCGCGCGTGACAGATGGCAGATCCTGCGTATGGCTGTGGCAGATCGTCACCGTGGCATTCCTGCTGAGCAGCAGGTGCAGCATCGGCTTGCCGACGATGTTGCTGCGGCCAATGATGACAGCCCGCTTGCCGTCAATCGGAATACCGGCAAGCTCGAGCATGCGCAGGCAGCCGAACGGCGTGCACGGCACGAGTCCCGGCTGCCCCGTCACGAGGCGGCCGACATTGACGGGATGAAAGCCATCGACGTCCTTCTCGGGGCGAATACGCTCGAGAATCTCGGACTCATGTGAGGCGATCTGCTTCGGCAGCGGCAGCTGCACGAGGATGCCGTGGATCTTATCATTCGCATTGAGGGCATCGATCCTCGCCAGCAGCTCTTCCTTCGTCGTCGACTCGGGCATCTCGATGACCTCCGAGTAAATACCAAGCGCCTCGCAGGACTTGTGCTTGTTGCGCACGTAGACCTGAGAAGCGGGATTCTCACCGACGATGATGACGGCAAGGCCCGGCTGTACGCCGTACTTCTCCTTCAGGGCTTCCGCCTTTTTCTTGGCATCCTCACGGAACTGCTGGGCAAAAACCTTGCCCTCCAAAATACGAGCTGTCATAAAATCACCTTTCCTATCTCTGAAAAAACAAAGTCAAAAAGCGTATGTCAGATATAGAAACTCAGCCAGGTACAGACAAAGATGGCAACCGAAACGATGCCATTGCGCATGAAGTACCGCTGTGTCACGCGGGAAAAATCCGTCGGGCTCACGATCTGATGCTGATAGTAAAGCGTGCCGCCGGCAATGCCGACGCCGACGAAATAAAGCCAGGACAGATGCATCATGATGCCGACAGCAAAGAAGCAGACGAGGCAGACGATATGGCAGACAACCGCGATGCGGAAGGCACCAGCTGCTCCGTAGCTCACGGCCAGGGAATGCAGCCCCTGGCTGCGGTCAAATTCCTCATCCTGCGCGCCGTACATGGCATCGAAGGCGCCAATCCAGAGTGCCACTGCCGTGCAGAGCACAATGAGCGGTGCGGTGATTTCGCCGCTGACGCCGACCCAGCCCCCGGCAGGAGCCATCGCGATGGCGAGGCCCAGGAACATGTGGACCCAGCCCGTCACGCGCTTCATGAACGGATAAATGATGAACGGGATGGCAGCCAGTGGCAGCAGATAGATGCAGATGGGCTGCAGCTGCAGGACGGAGAACACGAGCAGGATGAAGCACAGGACGATGAAGATGAGTGCCTCGCGCTTCGAGATGCGTCCCGCGACCATGGCGCGGTAGGCCATGCGCGGCTGCTGGCTGTCGTACTTGAGATCGGCGAGGTTATCGATGGCAAGCGCCGCCGCGCGCCCGCTCGTGATGGCCAGGGCAATCCAGAAGAGATCGACGAGACGCGGATGGCCGCCCGCTGCGAGCACAGCGCCCATGAAGGCGAACGGCAGGTCAAAGATGGTGTGATGGAGTGCCACATTATTGATATGTGCCTTGATGGAAATCAATCGAGTCCAAGCTCCTTCCACTTCGCGTCAACCTTGGCCTTGATGTCCTCGGACATCCGGATTTCATCCGGCCACTGCCGGCTGTGGCCTTCCTCCGGCCACGTCTTCGTCGCATCGATGCCGAGCTTGGCACCCCATTTGGCCATCGGCGAAGAATGGTCAAGCACATCGAGAGGACCTTCGACAATCTCGAGGTCGTGCTTTGCATCGATGTTGTTGAACACGCGCCAGGCCACCTCGCTGATATCCTGGACATCGACATGAGCATCGACGACGATGATCATCTTGACATTCATCATCTGCCCCATGCCCCAGAGTGCGTGCATGACCTTGCGCGCCTGCATCGGATACGATTTCTTGATGGAGACGATGCAACAGTCATGGAAGACGCCCTCGAGCGGCATGTTGATGTCGATGATCTCGGGCTGCATCTGCTGCAGGAGCGGCAGGAAGATGCGCTCGGTCGCCTTCGCGAGGTAGCAGTCCTCCATCGGCGGCTTGCCGACGACTGTCGACGCGTAGATGGCGTCCCTGCGGTGCGTGATGGCCGTGATGTGGAAGACCGGATAATCGTCAGCCAGCGAGTAATAGCCCGTGTGATCGCCGAACGGCCCCTCGCGGCGCAGTTCATTCGTCAGGACATAACCCTCGAGGATAATCTCCGCCGTCGCCGGCACCTCGATGTCCACGGTCTTGCACTTGACCAGTTCGACGGATTTATGGCGCAGGAAACCCGCAAACACCATCTCGTCGATATCGCGCGGCAGCGGCGCCGTGGCTGCATACGTGAGGACCGGATCCGTGCCGATGGCTACGGCCGCCTCAATGCGGTCGCCGCCCTGCGCCTTCATGTCGCGGAAATTCTCCGCGCCGTTCTTGTGTATGTGCCAGTGCATGCCCGTCGTCCGGCTGTCGTACTTCTGCAGACGGTACATGCCGACATTGCGCTTGCCCGTCTTCGGGTTCTTTGTGAAGACGAGAGGCAGCGTCACGAAGGGACCGCCGTCATCTGGCCAGCACTTGAGAATGGGGATATCATCAAGGCTCGGATTTTCCGTCTCGACGACTTCCTGGCACGGTGCATGCTTGACGTATTTCGGGAAATTGATGGCACGCTTGATCATCGGGATCATCGTCACGACGCTCATCTTGTTCTGCAGCGAGACATACGGCAGCTTCATCATCTCCCGCAGTTCGTCGGCCACATCGTCGAGCTTCTCGACGCCGAGAGCCATCGCCATGCGCTCATAGCTGCCGAATGCATTCATGAGTACGGGCATCTTCGAGCCCTTTACATTCTCAAAGAGCAAGGCCACGTTCTTCTTGCCTTCCTGCTTGGAAACGCGGTCCGTAATTTCCGTGATTTCAAGCTCCGGATCCACTTCCGTCTGGATGCGCTTCAGAAGGCCCTTTGCCTCGAGCGCCGCAATGAACTCACGCAAGTCCTTATATGCCAAAACAATCACTCCTCATTATATGTTCGTTCGTATTCTCTGTGCGACATCCTGTTCTCACTTGCGCAGGATATAGCGGACAATGAAATAGCCGACCTCATACAGCACGATCATCGGCAGTGCAATCATCGACTGCGTAAAGATATCCGGTGTCGGCGTGATGATGGCGCCGATGACAAAGGACAGGAAGATGACGATGCGCTGGAATTTCTTCAGGCGTGCAGACGTCAGGATCCCCATCTTGCCGAGTATCGTGATGATGAGCGGCAGCTCAAAGACAAAGCCAAAGGGCAGCACAAAGGTGATGACAAAATCAAAATACTTGTTGACGGAGAACAGGGCCTCGAGTTCCGAATTGCCAAAGCCCATGAAAAAGCGGATGCCGGCCGGCAGGACCAGGAAAAAGGAAAAAGCCAGCCCGCAAAAGAACAGGATGACGGAGGTCGGCACGACGATGCCCAGCACCGCCCGTTCCTTATGCGTAAGTGCGGGCAGGAAAAACCGCCAGACATGGTAAAACACGACGGGCAGCGCCATCAGGAACCCTGCTACGACAGCGACCTTCAGATACGTGAAGAAGGCCTCAGACGGCTGCATGTAGTAGAGCTTGCCAGCCGGCAGCGTCAGGTAATGCATGATATCTTCGATGAAGTAATATCCCACACAGCTGCCGATGCCGATTGCCACCAGGCATTTGATCAGACGGCTGCGCAGCTCCGTCAGATGTGCGACGAGCGACATGGTCCCGTCATCCTCGGCATTCTCCTCCGTCACGGCCGGAGATGGCGTCTCCTCTGCTGCACGCAGTTCCTCGGGCGCTTCGATTTCTTCATATTGTCTTTCTTCTGCCATGAAATCCTCTCACCAGCTCACTTCTGTTCATCTTTCTTATCGGCCAGCTCCTGGGATTTCGCCGTCACGTTGACCATCTTGTCATCCTTCTTCTCATCCGTGCTGGCCTGCTTGAACTCGCGAATGCTCTTGCCCAGCGCCTTGCCGACATCGGGCAGCTTGCCCGGTCCGAAAATGACAAGGCCAATGATCAAGATAAGGACGAGTTCCGGTACACCTAATCCAAACATAATGTTCCTCCTGAAATACTGAATTGAACATGAGACAACGCTCGTAAATCTACGACTTTATTATACCGTCAGACTGGTAAAATCACAACGATACATCGCTGCATCCATCTCTTATAATTTTTGTTTATTACGAGTCCCCGTCTAATAGAAAAAGGGCGCAGCGGTGCGCCCTTCCCTCAATCTTTTTTCTGCTCTGCCCCGCCCTGCGTGGCAGCCAGCTGCTGGCGCACACTCTCCTGCGTCGGTGCCTGATAAGCAGGGGGCTGCTGAGGCGCCTGTCCGGCTGTCTGCGAACCGGCTGCTGCAGGCTGCTGTGCCTGCGGGCTGACAGCTGGCTGTGCGGGAGCCGATGCGGCCGGCTGTACCGGGGCGCTGGCCGGAGCGGCCGGTTGTACCGGGGCAGCTGGCGCCTGTGCCGCAGGCTGCGCAGGGGGAGCCTGCGGCTGTGCCGACTGCTCCGGCGCATTGATAGCCTGCGACAGCGCATTGGAAGCCTTGCGGAACTCCCGGATGCCTTTGCCAAGCGTGCGGCCCATTTCCGGAAGTTTGCCGGGGCCGAAGACGATGAGTCCAATGATCAAGATGAGTACCAGTTCCGGTACACCAATTCCAAACATAATCGTTCCTCCATGAATCGAGAAATCTCAGCAGGCGTCCTGCCATCCCTTAAAAGTCGCGGTCGCCAATAAAGTCAGCCACCATGACATAGGCTTCGCGGATTTCCTCCGGCAGTTCCTCCGGCAATACTTCCTTGGCGTGCGCCAGGTATTCGTCGGCCTTGTCCTTGGCAAAGTCCACGGCATCGGTGGCCTTGACGATGGCAAGCGCACGCTCGACCATCTCATCCGTCATATCCATATCCGTGACAATGGCACGGAGTTCCTCCGCGTCAGGGCTCGTCTCGAGCGCACGGATGACGGGCAGCGTCACGATGCCCTGGCGGATGTCATTGCCCGCCGGCTTGCCGATTTTCTCCGACGTCTGCTCAATGTCGAGCAAATCATCCGTGATCTGAAATGCCATGCCGATGGAATGACCGTACTCCGCGAGCTTTGCCGCTGCTTCCACCGAAGCACCGCCCACGAGAGCGCCGAGCTCGCAGCAGATCTCAAGGAAATCGGCCGTCTTCTTCTGGATGCGCTCATAATAGTCGTCCATGCCGCGCGATGCCTGGTAGACTGCATGATCCTGGATGATCTCACCGACACTGAGGTTGCAGACAAGTTCTGCCAGGCGCATGGAGACGCGCTCTCCGTATCCCTGATTGGCAATCAGATGGAAGGCCCGTGCAAAGATGTAATCCCCTGAAAGGATGGCAACCTGATTTCCCCAGCGGGCATTGGCCGTCTCCGAACCGCGGCGCGTATCGGCTTCATCGATGACATCGTCATGGACCAGGGAAGCCGTATGAATGAGTTCCAGAGCCTCAGCCAGAGGCAGGACATGCGCGAGCTCAAAGGACGGCCCTCCATGGGCAGAAAGCAGGCAAAGCGCCGGACGGATCCGCTTGCCGCCCGATGTCACCAGATGCGTGCCCACTTCTGTCACCAAGTCATTTTCAGAAGAAACTGCTTCCAAAAGACCTTCTTCCAGGACCTCCAGGTCACTTTTTATCACATCAAACATGTGGTTTGACAAATTCATCACCTACAAAACCTTACTCGTTATTTATACCTCATTTATGATACACGATGCATTCTATAATTTTACTACACTTTGCTCCTTTTGTCATCGAAAAAGCCTGCCATTTCTGGCAGGCGCTCAAAAATCTTCCTCATTCATGCCTGTGATGCTGCTGCCAGCGTCCCGGACGGCGGGCACGCGGCGCACTGAGGATTTCCGCGAGAACAACGGCCTGCTGTGCCGTTTCCGGCGTCAGCACCGGCAGGACTGGCCGAGGGCCGCCAGCATCCCCCTGCGGGATCTTCGCATCCCTTGTATAAGCGGCCTGTTCCTCCGCACGGATGCGCGCTTCCTCCAGCCGCTTGGCCTGTTCATACGCCTCATGATGGTGTCTGGCGGCCTGCTCTTCCTGCTGCAGTTCATGCTGTTCCTTGAGCACGGCTCCCGCCTCGCGGTAAACACCGCCGGCATCGATATGGCCGGGTGCCGGGGGTGCTCCCTTGATTTCGGGGATCTTGAAGCCAAGCCGCCCCTTCGCGGATTCAGTCTGCCCGCCCCGCTGCGACGGCCACGGCCGCGGCAAAGGCGGCGGCAGCGTCGCAGACGGCTCCGGACGCTTCGGCGCGCGCGGCAGCTTTCTGCCCTTCTTTCCCAGCCGGTCCATGACAATGGCAAACAAAGCAAAGAGGACGATGACGAGAAGAGAAGAATCCATATGCTTTACCTCTCTTTCCTGCTGTTCTGCCCCGCTCTGTCATCACTTGACCGGCTTGGCAGGCTTCATTTTATCGGCTGCGCCAGCTGTACTGATGGCATTGCGCATATCCGTATCGGCCTGGACATTGTTGAGATTGTAATAATCCATGACGCCGAGACGGCCGCTGCGCAGCGCTTCCGCCATGGCATGCGGTACTTCGGCCTGGGCCTCGACGACCTTGGCCTCCATTTCCTGCGTATACGCCTTCATCTCCTGCTCCTTGGCCACGGCCATCGCACGGCGTTCCTCGGCCTTGGCCTGCGCAATGCGCTTGTCGGCCTCCGCCTGATCTGTCTGGAGCTCGGCACCGATGTTGCGTCCGACATCGACGTCAGCGATATCGATGGAAAGGATCTCAAACGCCGTGCCAGCATCAAGGCCCTTGCCAAGCACCGTCTTGCTGATATCATCCGGGTTTGCCAGCACATCGTTGTGGCTTTCCGAAGAACCGACGGTCGTGACAATGCCCTCGCCGACACGCGCGATGATTGTCGGCTCACCAGCACCGCCCACGAGACGGTCGATGTTCGCGCGCACCGTGACGCGCGCCTTGATCTTGAGCTCGATGCCGTTGCGTGCAACGGCCGAAACCACCGGTGTCTCGATGACCTTCGGATTGACGCTCATCTGCACGGCCTCGAGCACATCGCGGCCTGCGAGGTCGATGGCGGCAGAGCGCTCAAAGGGGAGCGGAATCTGGGCGCGGTGTGCCGCGATGAGGGCATCGACGACCTTGTCGACATTGCCGCCTGCCAGATAATGCGCCTCAAGCTGATTGACCACCACATCGAGTCCTGCCTTGTTCGCCTTGATGAGCGGCAAGATGATCTTGCTTGGTGGCACGCGGCGCATGCGCATGCCCACGAGCGTGATGATGCTGACGTGGACATCGGCAGCCAGAGCCGAGATCCAGAGTCCCAGCGGCACAAAGTGCAGAAAGAGCATGACCACGGCCACGATGAGCACGAGGATAAAACCGGAACTGATTAACATCGCCATAAAAACGCCTCCTACCAAATGCATTCCATCTACTTGTCTTACGAAGATTCCGTACGCCGCACGACGACGCGGCTGCCGTGAACTGAGATGACCTCCACTTCCTCACCCTTGCGGATGAACGCCCCCTCCGACACGACATCCACCGGACGGCCGTCAATGCGGGCAGAGCCGGAAGGACGCAGTTCTGTCAGGACCGTGCCGCGCTTGCCCACGAGATCATCCTCCTGGACGGCACTGACGTACCCGCGGCTCGAAGTCGACTGATCCTTGAGCACGAATTTGTTCCAGAGCTTGCTCGAAGGCAGTTTCTTGACAATCAGGGCAAAGATGACAACGGCTGCGGCAAAGGATACGGCCATGGCGACAATCGCGTTGATGTCGCCGCCAAGCGCCAGCACGACGCTGTAGAGCATGGCAGCCACGCCCACGCCGGCCAGCAGGCCAACGGTCGGCAGCAGGATCTCGACGATGATGCACAGGATGCCGAGCAGGAAAATGGCAATCTGATAGAGATCGACGAGTCCCTTGACGTACTGGCTGCCCCAGAAGACGCCGGCTGCCACGATGCCCAGCATGACGCCGGCGCCCATGCCGCCCGTCTTGATCTCGACGAAGATCGCCAGGAACATGATGGCCAGCAGCAGCATCTGCAAAAGCGGCATATCCACGATTCCCATGCGGATTCCCCCTTTCGGATTGAGAGCCTTTGGCTCACAGGTATTCGTTTTATACTATTCGACACATAAGGGAAAATACCTTTATGCCCCATCCACCCATACACAATCAAAACCACCAGTTAAACTGGTGGTTTGCTCTGGCC
>NZ_QRVW01000013.1:0-73523 GCF_003458855.1 Mitsuokella sp. AF21-1AC | reverse complement strand
CCGGCTGCCGTCAGCGCCTCCAGCACGGCATTCTTCAGCATCGGCGCTGAGAGGCGTGAATCATGACCCACAGCCACGCGCAGGTCCTTGATCTTCTTGCCCGTCTTCGTGCTGAGGAAATCCAGGAAACCGGACGTAATGCGGTTTGCTGCTTCTGCATTGAGCGTCACGGGTTCATCGACCACGCCCTCGATGGAAACACCGCGCACATCGCTGCCATTGGCCAGCTTCAACAGATTTTTTTCGGATATAGCCATTGATATGCCCCCTTAAAAGACAAAATTTGCAGGTTATTTCTATATCTTGTATTCCATATCCAGGCGCCATTTTCCTGCCTGCTGACAGAAAAGCCCTGCTTTTGTCCACAGACGGTACGGTCAGCTGCCAGTAAAAAAAGCTGCCGCATGGTGAGATGAATCTCATGCAGCAGCTTTTGAGGTGCCTTAACCCTGCTTCTTGCCCGCGCCGAGCACCACCTTGCTGAAGATGCCCAGGAACACGATAAAGGCCAGGAAGCCAAGCCATTCTGCCGTATTGGCAAAGCCCTTGCCGACGATGGCCAGCGGCGCTTCCGAGCCGCCGTTCGAGACGGAAACGACGATGACGCCGGCGAGCAGGACGCCGATGATCGACTCACCGACAATCAGACCCGACGCAAAAAGCGTACCGCGGCGCGCACCTTCCTTGGCCTGTTCTTCCCCGCACTTCGCCTTCATGTGCTTGCGCAGGAAGTAGCCGAGCACGGCACCGACGACGAGCGGCGTCTGCACGGATGGCGGCAGGTAAATGCCCATGCCGACGGCAAGCGGCGGCAGGCAGAGACTGCGCGTATTGCGCTTGAGCAGCTGATCGACGATGACGAGCACGACGCCGAGGCCCAGGCCGATGTAGACATACTCCCAGGCCAGCGTGCTCGAGAAGATGCCCTGCGCGATGGTCGTCATGAGAGCAGCCTGCGGCGCAGCGAGTGCCTGCGAGGGATCCATGTCCGGACGCGGCAGCGCACCGGGGAAGCCGTATGCTTCATACAAGAGATTCAGCACCGGCGCGATGACGAAGGCACCGACCACGCAGCCCAGGAGCAGCGCGACCTGCTGACGCCACGGCGTAGCACCGACGAGATAACCTGTCTTGAGATCCTGCATGTTATCGTTCGAGATGCAGGCAATCGCCATGATGATGGATGTCGTGAAGATGGCCGTAGCCGTCGCAAACTTCTCACCGCCCGGCAGTGCAAAGATGCCAAACGACGAGCAGAGGCCGTACATGACGAGCGATGCCACGATGATGGCCAGGATGCCGATGCCCGAGATCGGGCTCGAGCTCGTGCCGACGAGGCCGGCCATGTAGGCACAGGCAGCCGCCACGAAGAAGCCCATGAGCACGGCAACGCCGACGCCGATGATGACGAACGTCAGGTTCTCCGTCATCGGCAGTCCCTCGGGGCTGACAAAGGCGTAGAAGATGCCCAGGAGCCCGATGACCGTCACGAAAAAGACGAGTGCAATGCTCTTGACGCTCATGTCGATATCCATGCGATGCTTACCCTTGTCCGCATCCGGCATGCGCATGGCAGCCAGGGATTCCTTGACGCCATCGATGACCGGACGTGCCAGCGTGATGAGCGTCCAGATGGCCGCCACGCCCATGGCACCGGCGCCAATGAGGCGCACGCGGTCCTGATAGAGCTTGCCGGCGAACTTCTGCATGGTCATGCCGTCCGGCAGTGCCGAAGTGATCGTATAGTACGGAACAAAGCCGACCCAGGCAATCAGGATGCCGACGAGCATCGAAAGACCGGCCGCAATGCCGATGAGATAACCAGCACCGACGAGGGCCGTCGAATAACCGAGCGGCAGCTGCGTCATGCCGCGGCCAACGGGGATCCAGAGGGAAAGTTCCGAGCCGAGGACCTGCAGGGCATTCGTGCAGAACGCGATGATACCGGCCAGAATGCCGCCCGACGTGATTTCCTTGACGCCCGAGCTGGCACCTTCCTGTTCGTTTGCTCCGCTTCCCACCTTGAGGATTTCAGCGGCAGCGACGCCTTCCGGATACGCGAGGTCGCTGTGGACGACCATCGCACGGCGCAGCGGGATGGTGAACAGGACACCGAGGCAGCCGCCGCAGGCGGAAACCAGGAGTGTCTGCCAGAATTCAAACCCCTGCCAGTAGCCGATCATCAGCATACCCGGGATGATGAAAATGATGGCCGACAGCGTACCGGCTGCCGAAGCCTGAGTCTGTACCATGTTGTTCTCGAGGATGTTGGAATCCTTGGCCATTTTGAGCACGGCCATCGAGATGACAGCGGCCGGGATGGCCGACGAGAACGTCAGACCTACCTTGAGTCCGAGGTAAACATTCGAGGCCGTAAAGATGACAGTCAATACCGCACCGAGCAGCATACCGCGGACGGTGAGCTCAGGCAGGCGCAGTTCGTGCTGCATGAACTCATTGTCTTCATGTTTCATGATGATTGCTCCTCACTATTATTGGAAGATTCCATGTTTGTACATCACAGACGCACAAAACACAAATAACATTATACCATATTTGTTTTCATTGTAAACCTTTAATTGTTTTCTTAAATTTCTATGAGGATTTCTCGCATCAGCAGATGGACAGAAAAAAGCCCTGCTTCCATCAGAAAAGCAGGGTTGAAGCAATCGTGTAAAGACAGGTAACGTAAAGCAGCACGTAAATGACGCGCTTGATCTGTGCCTTGGGAACGTACGGATAGGCGAGATGCCCGATGACGATGCCCAGTGCCAAGGCCGGCAGCAGATAGATAAACTCGCCCCAGGCCGGGCCGAACGGCAGCCCGCCAAGCGCATAACTCGTCAGCGACGTGGCATTGCAGAGGAAGAAGAAGACGAAACAGGTCGCCCGCATGACATCGATGGACATCCTGCTGTAAGCCAGGTAAATGAGGAACGGCGGGCCTCCCATGCCGGCCGTAATGGACGTGAATCCCGAAAAAATACCGGTTATCCAGGAATTGCGCGGACACTCCCGGATGCGGTAATGCAGCGCCTGGATCGTGCCAAGAGAAAGCAGCACGATGACGCTGATAAAGACTTTGAGCGCGGCACTTGAGGCATGGTCGAAGACGAAGAAGCCGATCGGCTGGCCGCAGAGTACGCCGAGATACAAATAGAAGACGAGTTTCAGATTGGCCGTCCTGAGTGCAAAGATGCCCTGCGTCAGATTGGCACAGCAGGCCAGCATGAGCATGACCGGCACCGTCAGTTTCGGATCGTAAAAGAGCATCAGGAGCGGAGCCGCTACGATGACGAGCCCGAAGCCCGTGATGGACTGCAGGATTGCCGACAGGAAAATGGCCAGTGCCGGGTAAATATGACCTTCCAGGCCCCAAAGATATGCAGTCATCATACAACCATCCCCTTTCGCCATGCGCGCGCCACCTGCCAGATACTTTCATCGTATCATGAGCGGGCAAGGCGAAAAAGGCAGCAAAAACAGGGATATATGGTAAAGTTCCCATAATATCCCTGTTTTGATGCGCAATTTGCAAAATTGCCGTATCAGGCGGCTTTATTCGCCAAAGAACTCATTCTCAGCCGCAATGCAGAGCATGTGGTAAACGGGCAGATGGTATTCCTGGATGCGGAATGTCTCATCGTCCGGCACGCGGATCGTCACATCGGCCAGGCCGCGCGACTGGATCTTGCCGCCCGACTTGCCCGTCAGCGCAATAGTCTTGACCCCTTTGACCTTGGCCATCTGCAGCGCATAGATGACATTCGTCGAATTGCCCGAGGTCGAGATGGCAAGCAAAACATCGCCCTCGTTGCCCATGCCCAAGAGCTGCTGCGCGAAGGAGAGGTCCGGCGCCTGGTCATTGGCAAAGGCCGTATTGAGCGCGACCTGATTGACGAGTGACAAAGCCGGCAGTGCGCCCTGCAGATTCTTGAGGAAGTAATCGGCTTCGTCAGGACAGACCTGCTGCATCTTCTGCGCGATCTCTGGACCGAGCTTGCGCGACAGCAGGAAGCCCTTCATGAGCTCACCGACGATGTGCTCTGAATCCGAGGCACTGCCGCCGTTGCCGCAGACGATGAGCTTATGGCCGCCATGGTAGCCGTCACAGATCAGCCGAACAGCTGCGAGCAGGTCCTCCCTGCAGACGGAAAGGGCCGGATAACGCGCGATGAGCTCGTCAACCGCAGCAAGAGTCGTTTCTTTTATCATCGAAAACACTTCTTTCTTGATGGATGGATACATGGTGAATCAAATCGGTTATCAACGGTTGCGGTAACGGTCAGCCGTTGACTTGGCATCATAGCCGTTCGCTTCAGACGTCGGCGGCTTGATGTCCTGGATTGGCGCACGGCTATGCGTCTCCTCCGGCTTATCCGCCCGCATCTCAAGCGGCTGGCGATAGGCATTGCCGGCTGCATTGCTGCGGTCATTTTTCGTGCCGCGGAACTTGTTCCAGAGCCAGCGCACGACCATGATGGCCATGACGATGAGAATGCCGTTCATGATGAGGCCGAGGATGTCCGCAAACATGCCGCCGCCCATGCCGAAGAGGTTCGAGAGCATTGAGCCCAACAGCATGCCGCCGGCGAAGATGCCGATGCCGCGCATGATGCTGCCGAGACGGCTGGAGCTCTGCGCCTGATTCTTCGTGCCGGCCGCCGCATTCGACTTGCTGTTCGCCGCCGGAGCCTCCTTATTCAGGCTCTTGGCATCCTTGGAAGGGGCATAGGACGAGCCGTTGCCCGAGACGGATTTGCTCGCATTGTTGTTCGTGCCGGCCGCCGGAGCCTTCGGCGCTGCCGGGGCCGACTTCGGGATGCTCATCTTGGCACCGCCCTTGGCTGCATAAGCCGTTGACTGCACGGCCTGCGGCAGCGTCGAAAGGGAGGGAGCCGCCGTCAGGACCATGGCCCCCACCATTACTGCGGATAAGGTCTGCTTGAGATTCATAAAATTTTCCTCATTTCTATCTTCTATCTGACAAAAGCACTAAAAATCATTCGTTTTATCCGGATCTCCGAAACGCATCATTCCTCGTGATACGATTTAATATCCTCGGGGAAGGCATAGATTTCGCCGACGGTGTCAAGTTCACCGGAGAGATAGCGGTCGATATCATCGACGTCGATGTAAAGCTTGCAGTCGATGTCGAGGTAGCCCTGCTCCTTGCCACCGGAGAGGTCACGGATTGCCATGAGCTTCTCCCGGAGCTTCAGGAGTTCGCTGCGGGTCGCATGGATATCAAG
Organism: Mitsuokella sp. AF21-1AC; assembly: GCF_003458855.1. Taxonomy (NCBI): domain Bacteria; kingdom Bacillati; phylum Bacillota; class Negativicutes; order Selenomonadales; family Selenomonadaceae; genus Mitsuokella; species Mitsuokella sp. AF21-1AC. The sequence continues at coordinate 68,271 of NZ_QRVW01000013.1, read as the reverse complement.
CTTGATCTGCGGCACACCGTATTCCTTCAATACCTCATCCATGGTCATACGCTGGGACATAATGTTCATCCTTCCTTTGACTTTTTGATTTATAGGCTTATTTTAAGCAATCACACTGAAGATTCTCTGAAAAACCGTCAATCCTTGCGGCGCTCCTTGTCCTGCAACCGGTCGAGGATGCGCTGCAGCTGACGTTTCTGACGCAGGTGCGTCTCATATTCCAGATCATTGGAATCCACGCGCATGCGTTCCCGCAGCAAATCGATGCTGCGCTGCAGCCGGACAATCGCTTCATTTTCTGCCATAAAATCCCGCCTTTCCGATTCATTCCATGGTATCATTGTACCATAGATAATGCGATATGTACCACAATGAGGTGATTTTCATGACTACAACGAGGGAAAATGCGAACAAGCACGCGGCATTCGACCCCGCCGCCTTCTTCGCGGATCAGCAGAAGCTCGACACGGACCGCCTGCAGGTGATGAAAGAGCAGAGCCGCAAGCTCGTGCTGCTGCGCACCGTGAGCTTTCTCGCTATGATTTTCGCGTTTGCCGCCGGCTACGACGGACAATCGCTGTTTACCCTGCTAGGCCTCCTGCTGCTCGCGGCCTTCGTGCTGCTCGTGCGTCGTCATCAGAAGCTGGAGCGCGAGCAGCTGCTCTGCCTGAGCCATCAGGCACGCGTCAAAGCCAATCTGGATCGTCTCACAAACAAATGGATGGATTTTGAAGACGACGGCCGGGAATTCCTGCGCGAAGACCTGCCGCAGGGTGCAGACCTGCCAATTTTCGGCCATGCCTCGCTCTATCAGTACCTTTGCTGCGCGCGAACAAAAGCTGGCCGCACCAGGCTGGCCGCGCTGCTCTCCCCGTACCCGGGAACTATCAAGGAGATGACGGCGCGCCAGCAGGCTGTGCGCGAGATTGCCGCTCATCCCGCCGCAGCACTCGATTTGCTGGCCCTCAACGGGCTGCTGCCCTTCTCCTACGATGTCGCGGCCTTCTGCGCCGCCATGGAGCGCCGCAAGACACAGGCGCATCCCATGCTCAAAGCCCTCTCGTACCTGCTGCCCGTTCTCTCCTTCGGCACCCTTTTCGCCGCTCTCCTGGGGAAAGTCACCTATACCATGCCGGGCCTGCTATTCCTCGTGCAGTTCCTGCTGGCCCTCCTGACCATCCGCCGCCACAGCACGCTGCTCGAGCCGCTCTGCCGCCTGCCGCAGGGCCTTGCCATCTACCAGGCCATCTTCGCGCGCTTCTCGGAGCTCGACGTCACGAGCGGCAGGCTGCGTGAGCTCCAGTCTGTCCTGAAGAAAGGCGGCGGCGCCGCAGGAGGGCTCGCCGCACTCGCAGCCGTTGCCGACAAGGCCGCCATGCGCCGCAATGCCTTCGTGCTGCTCATCGCCAACACATTGTTCCTCTGGGATTTCCACTGCACGACGGCCTTCCTGAAGTGGCAGCGCCGTTACGGCGCCTCGCTGCGCGGCTGGCTCAGGTCATGGTCGGAGCTTGAAGCACTGCTGTCGCTGGCCGTGCCGGCCTGGACGCGCAAACACTGCTGCTGGCCCGCCTTCCTCAGCGGCGCCCCAAGTCTGATGGCCGCAGGAGCCTATCCTCTCCTCATTCGCGAAGAAAAAGCCGTGCCCAACGACGCGGCGTTCGCTGCCGGGACCGCTATCCTCACGGGATCCAACATGAGCGGCAAAACCACGTACATGCGCACGCTGGCCGCTGCCGCCATCCTCGCCTACGCCGGTGCGCCCGTCTGCGCCGCCTCCTTCTCGCTGACGCCGATGGCTGTCTACACCTCCATCCATGTCAGCGACGACCCCGCAAAAGGCATCTCGACCTTCTATGCCGAAGTGCTGCGCATCAAGCAGATGGTCGAAGCCTGCCGCAGGGAGCAGCCGCTCTTCCTCTGCATCGATGAGATATTCAAGGGCACGAATTCGGCCGACCGCATCACGGGGGCCGAAGAAACACTGCGTCACCTGACGCAGCCCTGGTGCATCACGCTCGTGACCACACATGATTTCGAGCTCTGCGACCTGCAGTCGCCCAATCACCTGCCCATCCACAATTACCATTTCGAGGAGCATTACGAAAACGGGCAGATCCGCTTCGATTTCAAGCTGCACGAGGGACGCTGCCGCACGACGAATGCCCGTTACCTGCTTCAGATGGCCGGTATACTTCCCGCAGAAGACATGAAACGTCATTCTTGAATTCTTGTTGTCAGTGCAAAATCGACCTGTTACAATAGATACAACACATCATCTCAATCAGGGACAGCAGGAGGATACGCGGGATGTACCATTATGAGTTTACCTTTGCTTCATTCATCGTTTTAGTCCTGCTGTGTGTGCTCTGCCTCGGCAGGAACTATCTGCCCATCCGGCGCAACTTCTTTTTCCGCTGCCTGCTGGCCTCAGAATTCGTGACCCTGATTTTCGATGTCCTGTCCTCAGAAATGGACACCTGCTATACGGCCTTCACACCGGAAATCCTCTATCTCAACAACATGCTGTTCTTCCTGGGCTTCGTCTGGCGTTCCTACTTCGACTTCTCGTACATCGAAGCACTCGTTTACGAGCGCTGCTCCTATCGCGGGCTGCCGCGTTGGCTGACCAGGCTGCCCGTGCTCGTGCTGACCTTCGCCATCCTGAGCTCCATCTTTACGGGCGCCATCTTTTCCATCGATGCCGGAGGCTATCACAGCGGCCCCGTCTACGGGCTGATTTACTGGAATGCCTATCTCTACCTGCTGTTCATGTTCCTGCTGTCCGCCATCGGGCTCCAGCGCGATTCCTGGACAAAGATCGAAAAAATCTCCCTGATTGGCGCCTGCCTCATTCTGCTGGTCGGCTATCTCGTGCGCATGCAGGTGCAGCATTACCTGGTCATGAATTCCTTCTATATGCTCGTCATCCTCATCCAGTACTTCGCCTTCCAGAATCCGGATTTTTCGCTGGACCGCCGGACAGGCGCGCTCAATCAGGACGCCGCAGCCTCTTACATCAAGGAGCTCAACACCCACGGTGATTTCTCCGTCTTTGCCCTCGTGCTCAACGATTACGCCGAAAGTCGCACGCTCTACGGCGAAAGCCAGATGACGGCAGGCATCCAGGCCATTGCGGGCTACCTCAAGCTCTTCCATCCGGACTGCCAGATTGCCTACGCCAGCGCCGGACGCTTCCTGATGCTCAGGCAGGAACCCATGAACTTCCCGCGCATCCAGGAAGAGCTGGAAAAGCGCATGCTGTCGCCATGGCACGGACCGCATCTTCATCTCTACCTGACGAGCAGCTATGCCACCTTCCGCGGCACACTGCCCCCAGATACCAGTGCGCATCACTTCCTCGACTACATTGCCGCCGCACTCCAGCAGGCCGAAAATCATCATGAGGTCATCGCCATGAACGCGAAATCGAGATCACAGAATCCACACTGGTCTACGAGCTGCGGTTACGCCAGAACATGGAAAAACTCCTGGCAGAAGGCGCCATCCTCTCACTCGACGATTTTGGTACCGGATATTCCAACCTCATGCGCATCAACAAATTCCCCTTCGGCGACGTCAAGCTCGACATGAGTTTCGTGCGCACGTACTTCAACGAGGCCAATCCCCTGCTGCCGGCCATGGTCAAAAGCTTCCAGGCCAGCGGCATAAAGACCACAGCTGAAGGTATTGAAACGAAGGATATGGTCGAGGCACTGACAGGCCTCGGCTGCGATATCCTGCAGGGCTATTATTTCTCAAGGCCACTTCCCGAACAGGACTTCCTCGCCTATATGCAGAACCAGCCTCAGTCATTCCGGTAAAAAAGACGGTCCGCCGGCTCCTTTGAGTCAGCGGACCGTCTTTTTGCAAGGGCTCATGCGTTCACAGCCCTTTTCGGAAGAGGTAGAATGTGTGGATGTATGTGGATATATGTAGAGGTGTATGCGGAAGATCAGTGAGCCTGATGGAATGCTGCCTTGCCCGGGTATACGGAACTCTTGCCGAGTGCTTCTTCAATGCGCAGCAGCTGATTGTACTTGGCGACGCGTTCCGAACGCGACGGTGCGCCCGTCTTGATCTGGCTCGTGTTGAGGGCGACCGCGAGGTCGGCAATCGTCGTATCTTCCGTCTCACCGGAACGGTGGGAGACAATGGCCGTGTAACCGGCCTCATGCGCCATCTTGATGGCCTCGAGCGTCTCGGAGAGCGTGCCAATCTGGTTGAGCTTGATGAGGATGGAATTGCCGCAGCCGAGCTCAATGCCCTTCTTGAGGCGCTTCGTATTCGTGACGAAGAGATCATCACCGACGAGCTGGACCTTGTCGCCGAGGACCTTCGTCATCTTCTGCCAGCCTTCCCAGTCTTCCTCATCGAGGCCATCCTCGATGGAGTAAATCGGATACTTCTCGACGAGGGACTGCCAATGTGCGATGAGCTCATCCGACGTGAATTCCTTGCCGGACTTCGGCTGCTTGTAGAAGCCCTTGCCCTTTTCGCTCTTCCATTCAGAGGAGGCGGCATCCATGGCCAGGACGAAATCGCGGCCCGGCTCATAGCCGGCGTTGCGGATAGCCTGAAGGATGTGTTCAATCGTGTCCTCATCGCTCTTGAGGTTCGGCGCAAAACCGCCCTCATCGCCGACAGCCGTCGTCTGACCTTCCTTCTTGAGCAGTGCCTGCAGAGCGTGGAATACCTCCGTAGCCCAGCGCAGCCCTTCGCGGAAGGACGGTGCTCCGGCCGGCATGATCATGAATTCCTGCGTATCGACGGAATTCGTCGCATGCGCGCCGCCGTTCAGGATGTTCATCATCGGCACCGGCAGGCGGTTGCCGTTGAGGCCGCCCAGGAAACGGTACAGCGGGATATCCTGCGCGATGGCCGCAGCCTTGGCGGCAGCCAGCGACACGGCCAGGATGGCATTGGCGCCGAGATTGGATTTGTCTTCCGTGCCATCGAGTGCGAGCATGATGCCGTCCACGGCATAGATATCCGACGCATCCGCACCGACGAGAGCCGGCGCGATCTTTTCATTGATGTTCGCGACCGCCTTCGAAACGCCCTTGCCGCCGTACTTCGCCTTGTCGCCATCGCGCAGTTCCAGCGCCTCAAACTCGCCCGTCGAAGCACCGGACGGAGCAGCCGCACGGCCAACCGAACCGTCCGCGAGCGTCACCTCGGCTTCTACCGTCGGATTGCCGCGGGAATCAATGATCTCCCGGCCAATGACCTGCATGATCTGCAAATATTCTTTCATGGGGAACGCCTCCTTGATATTCATTTTCATTTACATCTTCAGCATATCATAGTTAAGAGTTATTTTCAATAAAAACTTTTCTCAAATGCTGGAATCCTTGTTTCAACCTTCGCCTCTATCGTAACGTGATTTTCCCCTGCAGGCTGTATCATTTGTTACAGAGCACAAGAAAGGATACGGAAGTAGTACGATTTGTGCGCATTTCTTTACACATTTCTCTTCGGTTGGATAATATTTTTACTTATTATATATTTTTTCCAAGAAAGTCGAGACAAATGTCCTTTTCTATGCTATCATATACTCTATCGAAAACAGTTGTACACATATAAAAGACACTGTACCAAACTTTCTTAGGAGGCTGTTTCATGGAATCATTCATCCCTATCCTCAATGCCATTGACTCCTTTATGTGGGGCCCCCCGCTCATCACGCTGCTCGTCGGCACGGGCATCTTTCTGACCATCCGTCTGAAGCTGCTGCAGGTCTTCCGCCTGCCGCATGCGCTGCGCCTGATCTTCAAGGCACAAAACAACGGCCGCGGCGATGTCTCAAGCTTCAAGGCCCTCTGCGTCGCACTTGCCGCCACAGTCGGCACGGGCAACATCGTCGGCGTAGCTACGGCCGTCAAGGTCGGCGGCCCCGGCGCTCTGTTCTGGATGTGGGTCGCTGCCTTCTTCGGCATGGCCACGAAATACTCCGAGGGCCTGCTGGCCGTAAAATTCCGCTCCGTCGATGAGAAGGGCGATATCGCCGGCGGCCCGATGTTCTACATCCGCAACGGCATGGGCGAGAAATGGAAGCCGCTCGCGACCTTCTTCGCCTTCGCCTGCATCGGCGTTGCCTTCTTCGGCATCGGCACCTTCCCACAGGTCAATGCCATCGTCGACAGCATGCAGATTTCCTTTGGCTTCCCGAAGATTGCCACGGATGTCATCCTGACGGTCTTCATCGCCGCCATCACACTCGGCGGTTTGCAGAGCATCGCCAAAGTCGCCTCGGGCGTCATCCCGTTCATGGCGCTTTCCTACATCGCCATCAGCCTCGGTCTCATCGTCATCAACATCGACCAGGTCCCGGCAGCACTCGGGCTCATCATCTCGGATGCCTTCACTGGCACGGCCGCAGCCGGCGGCTTTGCCGGTTCCACAGTCATGATGGCCATGCAGAACGGTATCGCTCGCGGCGTCTTCTCCAATGAATCCGGCCTCGGCTCCGCGCCGATCGCCGCCGCTGCGGCCAAGACGAAATGGCCGGCCGAGCAGGGCCTGATTTCCATGACAGGTACCTTCATCGATACAATCATCATCTGCACGATGACGGGCCTCTCGCTCGTCCTCACGGGCGTCTGGCAGGGCGATCTCGCCGGCGCAGCCATGACGAGCGCGGCATTTGCCACCTCCTACGGCTTCATCGGCAGCCAACTCCTGACGATCGCTCTCGTGCTCTTCGCCTTCACGACGATCCTCGGCTGGAACTACTACGGCGAACGTGCCTGCATCTACCTCTTCGGCACGAAGGGTGTCATGCCCTACCGCCTGATCTTCATCGCTCTCATTGCATCCGGTGCCTTCCTCAAGCTCGAAGCCATCTGGGTGCTCGCCGATATCGTCAACGGCCTCATGGCCATCCCGAACCTCATCGCACTCATCGCACTCTCCGGCGTCATTGTCGCGGAAACGAACCGCTACCTCAACCGCCGCCAGCGCGCCAAACGCATCATAAAACACGGATGATAACAAACACACGCTGCAAGGACTTTTGAGGAGGGGATATGTGGACATAAGCGAAGCGTTGGCGCCCTGCGTCAAGAATCGATTTAGCAGGCCGACTTCGCGCAGCGTTGCCCGCATATCCCCGGAGCCCCTTTTCCCTTGCAGCCCGAAAGGCCATTGTCTTGCGTCAATCGCGCATAAGGCAATGGCCTTTTTTCCTGCCCCGTAGTAAAATAGAAGTAATACGCATTCAGAAAGAAGGTTTTTCCTACGGGTACGCACATGCATACGCTCCTGAAATCAAACCGGCAGGTCTTCCTCGAAGGAGTTCACGACGGCACGCCGATTGCCCTCGGGTACTTCGTCGTCTCCTTCACGCTGGGCATCGCCGCCCGCAACGCCGGGCTCGACCCCCTGCAGGGCTTCCTGGCCAGCTTCTTCAACAATGCCTCGGCCGGTGAATACGCGGGCTTCACGGTCATCGCGGCCGACGCCCCGTACCTCGAGATCGTCCTGATCACGCTCGTGGCCAATGCCCGCTACATGCTCATGAGCTGCGTTGTCAGCCAGAAATTCCGTCCCGGCACCTCCATCTGGCACCGCATCTTCGTCGGCTTTGACATCACCGACGAGATTTTCGGCATCACAATCGCACGCCACGGCTCGCTCAACCCCTATTACAATTACGGGGCCATGGCACTTGCACTGCCCGGCTGGTCGCTCGGCACGGCACTCGGCGTCGTCGCCGGCAACATCCTGCCCGGCAGCGTGGTCAGCGCCCTCTCCGTCGCACTCTACGGCATGTTCCTCTGGGTCATCATCCCGCCCGCAAGAACGAACCGCGTCGTCGCAGGACTCGTGCTCCTGAGCTTCGCGCTGAGCCTTGCCGCCTCACTCGCTCCCGTGCTCTCCAGTTGTTCATCCGGCACGCGCACGATCATCCTGACTGTCGTCATCGCCGCGCTCGGCGCCATTTTCTTCCCAATTGATGATCAGACGGACTCCATCGAAGACGAGGAAGAAGGAGGAGACGGCCATGCAGCATGATATCTACATCTACCTCATCCTGATGTCAGCCGTGACGCTGGCCATCCGCATCCTGCCGCTGACCCTGATCCGCGGCCAGATCCGCAGCCGTTTCTGGCGTTCCTTCCTGTTTTACGTACCTTACGTAACACTGGCCGTCATGACGTTCCCGGCCATTACCGAAGCCACGCAGACGCCCGTAAGCGGCACGCTGGCCCTGGTTTGCGGCATCGCCCTCGCCTGGTACGGTGCGAGTCTCTTCAAGGTCGCAGCAGCCTGCTGCCTCGTCGTCTTCATCAGCGAGTTCATCCTGCTCTGACCGGCACGACGTCCTGACAATTCCATAACCAATGACAAAATGAGCAGGAGCCCCGCACATGACGGAGTTCCTGCTCATTTTTATGCCTGTTCACCCAGGAGCGATGCGTATAAAAGATAATCCCTCTGCTCAAAGACATCGAAAACGACGCGTTTGATGGAAGTATGCAGCCGCTCATCCAGCCACTTCTGCACAGTATGAACGGCAATTTTTGCAGCCTCTTCCTTAGGGAAGTGAAATACCCCTGTTGATATACAGCAGAAGGCAACACTCTTGAGGCCGTGCTTTGGAGCAAGAGCAAGGCACGACTCGTAACACGAGACCAGCAGCCGGCGATGCTCGTTCGTCAATCTGCCCTGCACGATGGGTCCTACCGTATGCAGGACGAAGCGTGCAGGCAGGTGATGGCCGGAAGTAATCTTAGCTTTGCCCGTCGACTCCTCGTGGCCCTGTGCCTGCATGAGCTTGTAGCAGTCGTAGCGCATCTCCACACCAGCCATCGTCTGCTCGATGTTGTCGATACAGTTGTGATTGGGCTGAAAGCAACCGAGCATCTGGCTGTTGGCCGCATTGACAATCGCATCGATACGCAGCCGCGTGATATCGCCGCGCCAGAGAGCCAGCCGTGGATCAATAGCGGATAGCGGCAACTCCATGGCGTCGACAATGCCCTTTTCTTTTGTCATCCGCTCAAGCAGTGCGCCCTCGATTTCCTTGAATTCCCGAGGAACCGGCGCGGGAGGACGGACATTGAACAATGCACGCAACAGATGCCATTGCCCGGCTTCATCGTCTGGGATGCGGTAATGAGCGTACTCCGGCATCTCACGCTGCAGGTAGCGGATGAGCCAGATGCGACGTTCCTCCTGTATCATACGCCAACACCTCCCGCTTCCTTATCCTGATGCAAATCATGCAGTACCCTGCCGATATCTTCCTCCATGCAGAGACTCCTGCGGCGAATGGCCTCCAGGCAGGCTGCGCCGCCTTTGTTGATGCTGACATAGAACGCTTGCGGATTCTGCTTCGTGTAGTACCAGAACGGGTACTTAATGATGACGGGGGTGTTCATGCCGACGCCAAGCTCAAGATACAAGATGCGGCTTTTTTCATGATTCCGCAGGAACTCCTTATAACGCCGCTGCGCCTCATGCCAGCCCTCATCCTCGACGAAACGATCATCGCAGCGCAGGCTGACCATCATATCACGTCCATCATCGGGACATTTCGGCACGAGTCCTGACGGCACAGTCATCTTGAGTTTGCCCGCAGACGGCACATCAAAGCTGCCGTCTGCCCCGCGGACAAAGCCCTGCGCCTCGAGCATGGATTCGACCATCTCGCGGTTGTCATACGTCTTCGCTACTTCTGGCCGCACGCTCTGCAGCAGGCCGTAGTCGCCCTGCGTGTAGAAAAGCCGTCGTTTATCAAAGCCATTCCTCTGAAACTGGTGGTCGACATTCGTCGTCAGCACAAAGTAGTCCTTGTCACGCATGAGCTGCAACAGCAGCGGATAGATATCGGATGGTGCGTCGATATAACGGTTGAAATAGATATGACGGCTCCACCAGGCCCAGTAGACCTCAGGACTCGGGAACGGATAGAACCCGCCTGTGTACATATCGCGGATGCCGTACTTCTCAGCAAAGTCAGCAAAGTACTTCTGGAAGCGCGTGCCGCCATACGTAAGACCCGCCGCCGTCGAGAGGCCCGCCCCGGCCCCCACGAGCACTGCATCCGCCTGTGCCAGCTTCTCCCGCAGCACCGCCAGCTCCTCTTCATAGAGGGCAGCTGCTGGATAGATGGCCTTGTCTTGAAAACCAAACATATCGTAATTCTCCGTACCTGTTTTACATGCAGAAAAGAAACTTATGCGCGGACGACCGAGATGCGCTGCTGGATGTGATGGCCCTTCTCAATCTCATCGACCATCGCAATGGCGTAGTCGGCATACGAGATGACAGATTCATTCCTGCTGTTGAGCGTGAACTCTTCACCGGCGAGAATGTACTTGCCCGTGCGCTCGCCGTCGGCCTGGAAATCAGCGGCCGGGCTGATGTGCGTCCACTTGACGTCCTTGCGCTCGCGCAGCTCGTCGAGGGATTTGGCCATTGCCTTGGACAGCGGCAGATACTCTGCCGGGAAATCCGGCGCATCGAACAGCTGCATCGTATGCTCTGGATTGAGGTAGAGTGAACCGGCACCACCGACGATCAGCAGGCGCGTATCCGTACCCGAGAGGATGTCGGCGAGGTGCTGCGTCGTCGTGGAATAAAGAGGCAGTGTCTCTTCCTTCCAAGCGCCGAATCCATCGACAACGGCATCGAAACCAGCGAGGTCTTCCTTCGTGAGGTCGAGGATGTCTTTCTTGCGGTAATCCTTTGCCTGCGTGTCATTTTCCGCATGGCGGCCAAAGGCGACAACCTCATGGCCGCGATTCAGAGCCTCGGCGATAACTTTCTTAGCGACACGTCCATTTGCTGCTACAACTGCGATTTTCATGATAACATTCTCCTTTTCACGCTCAGGGCTCTGCCCCGTTTCTTTCGCAATTAATTATGTAACTTTCTTTATTACATCTTACATTTCGTATAATACCATCCACGAGTATTGTTGTCAATAATTTTATTACATCTTTTTCCAAAAAAGAACACGCAGCAATTTCCAAGAAATGCGTGCGTGTTCTTGCTATCAGACTTCCCGTATAAAACAGTAAATCACCATGGCGCCTCAAGAGTTTTCACCTATATCATGTACTACATCCTTTTCAATCAGGCGATGCTCGACTAGCGAAGCGTAGAATACCTTGCCGTAATTGGCATTATCGGCCAGACGCCAGATGGAATACACCCGCTTCGTGTTGCCCTTAAGCGTATGGATGCAGTAAATCACGCTTCTCTCCTTGCCGGACTCCGCATTAGCGAGTTGCTGATGAACCATTTCCTTGACACGTTCCCGGTCACATCCACAAATGATATTTTCCTGGATGCCCTGCGTGAAATTCATGAACTCATTGACATTCTGGCACTCAAATAGCTCGAGCATTGTCTTGTTGACGAAAAGGATCCTGCCGCGCGGTGCAGCCTCGCAGACGAGCAAGGCCGTCGGCAGATTGCTCGCGATTGTCTCAAGGTTGAAGCCGAGCGACGTGCGGTTGAGCTTCTCCATCGTCTCCTCATAGCAGCGGTAGTGGTTGCGCCCGCGCAGCTTGACAGCGTAAAGCGCCGCATCAGCCTGATGGAAGAGCTTCGAGAGCGTCATATCGGCGCCCGTATACAGGGCATAGCCGATGGACACGGAAAAATCATGCGTCTCGCCGCCGAAACAGAAATACTTCGGCTGTGCAGAAAAAGACTTGATCTTGTCCAGGACTTCTTCAGGCGTAGCATTCTTCATAAAGATGGCAAACTCATCGCCGCCGTTGCGCCCGATGATGTGATTCTCGCCGAAGGCGGCACGCAGTTTGCGTGCCAGTGTACGCAGGGCTTCATCGCCGGCCAGATGGCCATGAAGATCATTGATGAACTTGAACGCATCGATGTCGATGCTGATGAGCGCACCCGGCTCATTGGGATGGCGCAGCAGCCAGGTCTGGATGGCATGGTCGAGTCCCATGCGATTGAGAATGCCCGTCAGGGGATCATGGCGCGAAACGTATTGCAGATTTTGCTGCGACGCAGCCACCTTCTGCACCATCGACTGGAAATTGCGGCTGAGCTCGCCGATATCATCTTGATGCGTATCATGCAGATCGATATCGAAACGACCAGCCTCCACCGATTTTGCCGCGCCGATGACCTTCTGCAGGCGGATGGACAGGCGGTTGATCATGAAGACTGGCAGCAGCGAGACGATGAGGCAGACGAGAATCAGGCCGATGCCCATCTGCATCAGGGCTTTATGCGTCCGGGAATAAATCTGACGGACATTGCGCAGATCCATGAGATTCATGTTGTTGCGCAGCGACGTCACCGCCGCGATGCTGTCCTTGCCTTTCCATTGATACGAAATCATCTTGGCATCGGTCATGCCGGCAACTTTCACTTCATCCGCGGAGCTTTCCAGATGGATATCGAGATCCTCGAGCCGCACGCCCTGAGGATCTTCCGGTGAATACGTCATCTTACCGCTGGCATCGCTGAGAATCATCATGCCGTGATCGCCTTCCGGCGGTTCGTCCCCATAAATGTCGCGCATAAACGACTCAAAATCGAGGTCGATGCCCAAGATAGCTACCATGACCCCCTGCTTATAGACAGGGCATACGTAGGAGATGATATAACGCTGCAAGGCCTCTGAATAATACGGCGCGAGCCAGGCGGCCTGTCCCTGCTCGGTCATGTAGGAAAATGCCTTGACATGGCGTGGCGAGGAATAAAGCCCCTCTGCACGAGCTTTTGCCCGTACATCGGTAAATGTGCCATTCTTGTCCATATCCGCCTTCCAGAGAGCGGAAACATTCTCCGACGGATAATACAGATAATACGAACAGATCAGGCTGAGGCCCGGCACAGCGCCCTGGAAGTCATTGTCCACGAGTCTGGCTACGTCCCGCTGAAACGCCGGATCCCGGAGCAGCCGGGTATCCGTGATTTCCCGTTCGACCGAATGCGTCGCATAATCCACGATATTTTCGGAACGCAGCAGTTCATCATTCATATCAGCCGTCTTCCCGTCGACAATATGATTCATGTTCTGCAGCTCATAGTCATGCGTCAGATGTGAAATTGTCCAGATACTGATACCACCCATGCAAAGGGCCATCAGAAGCATGCCGGCAAGGCACACGGCCAAAACCTTTCGTTTTAACGAGTAAAACAGCTTCATGACAAATCCTTTCCGTCCGACTGCAATCCATAAACAAATGAATGTCTGAGATTGGTTCCTCCCCAATCATTATATCCTATTCGCCAGAAGAACGAATATTCCTGTATTTATTTCAGGTATTTTTGCCCCCCCCCGAAAGGACAAACAGGTTCTGCCAGCAGTTCCGTCTGCTCCGGCTCCCCTTTGCTGCCTTCGGGACGCGAGGGAAAGAAGACCTGCAGGACGCGCGCATCAGCCGGTTTTCCCGCATAAGCGCCGATCAGGAAGAACAGCAGCGAGACGGTGATGCCGATGGTGATCTGGTGGAGGCCCATGACCTTGAAGCCAAGGCCCTGCGTCAGGCAGTAAGCAAGGGTGCCGCCGCCCATCGACAGGATGGCGCCGAGCTTATTGGCCCTCTTCCAGAAGAGCCCGAAGAGCAGCGTCCAGAAGAAGGCTGTCTCCAGGCCGCCAAACGCAAACATATTGATGATCCAGATGAGGCTCGGCGGCGTCAGCGCGATGAAGAAGACCGCCACGCCGATGGCAGCCGTCACGACAACGGAGAGCAGGCGCAGGCGGCGTGCCGGAACCTCTTCTTCATGTTTCTGCTTATAGTGCAGATAGACATCCTTGACAATGGCCGATGACGCGACGATCAGGAGGCCCGAGATTGTCGAGATTGACGCCGCCAGCGGCCCGATGATGGCAAAGCCCACGAGCGCCGAGGGCATGGCCGCGACGATGGTCTTCGGGATGATGTAGTCGACACCGCCGTAATCGGCCGGCGAGCCCGTGAGCACGCCATGAGCCAGGATGCCCGTGAAATTGACGCCGATGTTCATGAAGCCCACGACAACCGTGCCGATGAGCATCGCGCGGTGCAGGCTCTTCGTGTCCTTGTAGCTGATGCCGCGCACGACGGACTGCGGCAGGGCAATCGTGCAGATGCCCACGAGAATCCACTGCGTGAGATAGAGGCCAACGGGCATGTGTCCGGCCGAAAGCGGTTCCAGCATCTCGGGATGCTGCACGTGAATGTTTTCCATGATGGCCGTGTAGCCGCCGCCAGCCGATAATACGTAATAGAGAAGCAGCACGATGCCGCCCATCATCATCAGGGCGCAGCAGGTATCCGTAAAGGCCACGGCCCGGAAGCCGCCGATACTCGTGTAGACGACGACCACGAGGCCAAAGAGCAGGAGCCCCGTCTCGTAGCTGTAGCCTGTGACGGTCGCGAAGAGCTTGGCGCCGCCGACAAACTGAGCCGTCATCGTGCCGCAGAAGAACAGCACGATGATGAAGGCCGCCATGGCCGCGAGGCCATCGGACTGGAACCGTTCACGAATGATATCGACAACAGTCACAGCATCAAAGCGGCGCGAGAGCAACGCCACGCGCTTGCCAAAGATGCCGAGCACGAGAAAGATGGATGTGACCTGGACGACGGCCATGTAGATCCAGCCGAAACCAATGGAAAATGCCATGCCCGGCCCGCCGACAAACGAGCTCACAGAACTGTACGTGGCAACCGTCGTCATGGCCAGCACAAAGCCGCCGAGATCGCGGTTGCCGATGAAATACTGGGAGACAAAATCGCGGCCAAGCCCATGACTCGAGCGCCGGACCCAGAAGCTGATGCCCACCATGATGCCCATGAAGACGAGCAACGGCAAGAGTGCCAAGAGATTCCCCTCATTTGTCATGACGAGTCACCTCCTCATCCTCAAGCGACATATCGCGGAAGACGAAATGCGTCAGCGCCTTGACGCCCACGATGGCAAACACCCATACACCGAGGCTCGATGCCCAGACCCAGAGCGGCAGATGCAAAAACTCCACCTGTGTGCCCGCGAGGCCAAAGCCCGCCGCCGTCCAGAACAGGATCAGCGTGAGCAGCAGCGCTCCCGTCGCACCAGCTTCTTTCTTGACCTGCTGGTACTTCTCATAGTTATTCATGTTTTTCCTCCTTGTACAGTCGCACCTTAATCCATGCGTACCGTCGTTTTTATGATAACACGATTGGGAGGAAATGCCAAACAAAACAAAGAGCAGGAACCGTAAAAAAACAGCTCCTGCTCTTTGTTTATAGAATGTTTCACAATGTAATATGGAAGCAAACACCAGCTGCCGCTCGCAGGCGGCGAGCCGGTGTTTGGCTTAGTCAGCTTCATGCAACATCCGTAATGTTGATCTCATGACCTTTTGCCTCGGTCTTGGCCGTCTTCGGCATATGGACGGCGAGAACGCCATCTTTGTACTCAGCGGTGCATTTGGCATCATCGATGTTGTCGATGTAGAACGAACGGCTCATCGAGCTCGTATGACGCTCGCGGCGTACATAGTTGCCCTTCTCGTCCTTTTCATCGGACTTCTCATCCTTCTTCGTGGCGATGGTCAGGTAATTGTTCTCGTAGGTAAGGGAGATGTCTTCCTTCTTGAGGCCAGGCAACTCAGCCGTAAGATCGTAACTGTCGCCATTATCTTTGACATCAACCTTGAATTCCGGAGCCTTGAAGCTCGTCATGAACGGTTCATCAAAGACGTCCAGCAGGCGATCGAATACGTTGTCTTCCTTAGCTAAATCATGACGTGATGCAAATGGAACCAAACCAAACATAATCAAGATCCCCTTTCTGAAGTCTCAGCCCGTGGCATAAGCCCTGCGGCTCTTTGCCCGGACCCTTTTGCGAATTGTTGAGGTTACGTCCGGAGGTTTGCGGTTCGCTCTCGGACCTTCCGGCCTTCCTGCTCTCTCAACCTCCTTACAATTCTTATTATACTCAAATTAGTCAAAAAGTCAATAAGTCAAAAAGAAAAATAGTTTTTTTACAAAAAAGCAGGGCTGCCTGCACGAAAGACAGACAGCCCTGCTGAAAATACTATGCGCTTAGTCCAGAGCCTTGAACGCCTGGTCGAGATCGTAGATGATATCGTCGATATGCTCCGTACCGATGGACAGGCGGATCGTCGACGGTGTGATGCCGGAAGCGGCGAGCTCCTGCTCGTTCATCTGGGAATGCGTCGTCGAAGCCGGATGGATGACAAGGGATTTGACATCGGCCACATTTGCCAGCAGGCTGAAGACCTTGAGGTGGTCGATGAACTTCTTGGCAGCCTCAGCGCCGCCCTTGATCTCGAACGTGAAAATCGAGATGCCGCCGTTCGGGAAGTACTTCTTGTAGAGCTCATGATCCGGATGGTTCGGCAGCGACGGATGGTTGACCTTATCGACATGCGGGTTCTTGGCCAGATAATCGACGACCTTGAGGGCGTTCTCGACATGGCGCTCAACGCGCAGCGACAACGTCTCCGTGCCCTGCAGCAGCAGGAAGGCATTGAACGGCGAGAGCGTTGCGCCCTCATCGCGCAGGATCAGCGTGCGGACGTACGTCGCAAAGGCTGCGGCGCCGACATCCTTGGCAAAGCTGATGCCATGGTAGCTCGGGTTCGGCTCAACGAACTGCGGGAACTTGCCCGAAGCGATCCAGTCGAACTTGCCGCCGTCGACAAGCACGCCGCCGAGCGTCGTGCCGTGACCGCCGATGAATTTCGTTGCGGAATGCACGACGATATCGGCACCGTATTCAAACGGACGCAGCTGATACGGCGTTGCAAACGTGCTGTCGACGACAAGCGGAATCTTGTGCTTATGCGCGATGTCAGCCACAGCCTGGATATCGATGAGGTTGGCATTCGGGTTGCCGACGGACTCGATGTAAACGGCGCGCGTATTCTCCTTGATAGCCTCCTCAAAGACCTCTACGCCCTTCGTCGGATCGACGAACGTCGTCTCGATGCCATAGTTCGGGAACGTGTGCTCAAAGAGGTTGTACGTGCCGCCGTAGATCGTCGTGGCAGCGACGATGTGCTGGCCATGGTGAACGAGAGCCTCGAGCGTATACGTGACGGCAGCTGCGCCGGAAGCAACGGCAACAGCGGCCACGCCGCCCTCGAGTGCTGCGATGCGCTTGGAGAAGACATCCTCCGTCGGATTCGTCAGACGGCCGTAGACGTTGCCGGCATCCTTGAGCGCAAAGCGGTCAGCGGCATGCTGCGCATTGTGGAACACGAAGGACGTCGTCTGATAAATCGGTACGGCACGCGCATCCGTGGCAGGATCAGCCTGCTCCTGACCAACATGCAGCTGCAGCGTTTCAAAATGATACTTTCTCTCTTCACTCATGAATAACGGCCCCTTTCTATGACGGCTCACCCGAATGGTGTTTAAACATATCTATTTAATATGTTTACATTATAATTGTAACACTGTAACTTGTCAAGGGGCAGGCTCATTTTTTTACAGTCGTCTGTCCATCACCAGCAGAAGCCTGTTTATCAGCCGAACCGTCTGCCTTGCTGTCCGCATCCGGACGATTCCAGATATAGCCGCGCAGGTTCACCTGCTGAATGAGATCCGTCATGGCCTCACGCGCCAGATAGGAAGCCGTGCCCGTCGTGGAATAGTCGTCATCGTAGAAACGGGAGGCCTTCTTGTCGACGGCCTTGTCCGTCGCACGGTCGTACACGACGAGCTCAAGCGAAACGTAGCTGTGCAGGATGATGTCGCGGTCCCAGTGCCAGCTCATCGTCGTGTACTGGACGTAGTCGTTAACGATGGGGATTACGACGAGATCCGCGCCGAGCTTATCGGCTATGGCCTTTGCCCTGTCCTTGACTTTCCGTGAGCTGCTTTCAGCTGCGGCCTCGTCCCAGGCAGCCAGGCAGTCCTTCTCCGGCAGGTACTCCACACGGTGCAGCGTGCCGTTGAGCGGCACATGCAGGGCCCTGTCGATCTGCCTCTCGAGGTCGTCCGTCACCTCCAGGCCCGGCTCGAGCCAGGACGACTGCACGATGAGCGGGAACTGCGCCACCTTCAGGGGCTGGCGTTCCGCCGCTCCCGCCACGCCGCAGAAAGCCGTCAGCATCACGAGCATACAGAGAAAAGAGAGTAACTTGCGCATGATAAACACCTCCAGAACATCTCAGGCAGCAGCCGTTTTCGCGTGCAGCACTGCCAGAATCAATGAATGGCCTTTTTCTTGAAACGGCCGCCCACGATATCGTGCACGGCATTGATTGTCACGAAGGCATTCTCATCCTTCTCGAGCACAATTTCCTTGAGCTTGTCGACCTCGAGACGGGTGACGACACAGTAGAGGACTTCCTTTGGCTCGCCCGTGTAGCCGCCCTGGCCGTGCAGCAGGGTGACGCCACGGCCCAGGCGGTCGTTGAGGGCGGAAGTAATCTCGTCATGCTCGTTCGTGACAATCATGACGGCGTACGATTCATCGAGGCCCTTGATGACGACATCGATCATCTTCGAGATGACGAAGTAAGCCACCAGAGAATACATAGCCTTATCCCAGCCATAGAGCAGGCCGGCGCTCGACAGGATGAAGAGGTTGATGAACATGACGACCTCGCCAACCGAGAACACGGACTTCTTGTCCATGATGATGGCGACGATCTCCGTGCCGTCCAGCGAGCCGCCCGCGCGGATGATGAGGCCCACGCCGAGGCCGTCGATGATGCCGCCGAAGATGGCCGCGAGGAACGGATCGTCCGTCACGCGCGGAATCGGGGCAAAGACAGCCGACCAGGCCGAGAGCAGGCAGATGGCAATCGTCGTCGCGATGGCGAAGTTCTTGCCGATCTGCTTGTAGCCGAGATACAAGAACGGGATGTTGAGCAGCACGAGGAATACGCCGAGCGACAGCCCCGTGATTGAGCTCATCATGATGGAAATACCGACGATGCCGCCATCGATAACGTTGTTCGGAATCAGGAACAATTCGAGTCCTACGGACGCGATGATGGCACCCAGGAAAATCGTCAGGTATTTCTTGACGTAAAATGACGCCTTGCGGTGCTGCTGGATTACCGCCTTGGCACGCTCCGTGGGCACAATCTTCTGTACATCTTGCTTGATATCGGTCATCTATCTTCCTCTTTTCCTATTTATACTGCGCTTCTGTACTTTACATTATATAAGAAAACACCTGCTTTCTCCATGAAAAAAATGTGAAATCTCTATACGACGTCCTTCTCCTGTCCATGGGTGTGCACAAGAAACTTGAACGCATATGATTTGCAATCGTTACCAATTATTTATGCTCATTTCTTTTGTATTCATAAGCGGATATGATTGACTTTGACTGACTTTGATGATATTATAGGCGTATAGAAAGGTGTGAACGCCATGCTTACGGAAGAACGATATGCCACGATCCTGCGCATCCTCAAGGAGAAGCGGGCCGTGACCGTTCCGGAACTGACCCGTGCACTCTGCACGTCGGAATCCACCATCCGCCGCGACCTGACGGTACTCCACAAACGCGGACTCCTCTACAAGGTCTACGGCGGCGCCACTTCCATCGACAACAACTACAGCGCCATGGAAGAAGACATGCCGACCAAGAACAGCCGCTGCACCGAAGAAAAAATCGCCATTGCGCGCCGCGCGGCCGCGCTCGTGACGAGGCGCGACTTCGTATACATCGATGCCGGCTCGACGACGCTGCATCTGGTGGATTTTCTCAAGGAACGTCAGGCCGTCTACGTGACGAACGGCCTGCCTCATGCCTCCCGCCTTTCCGCCAAAGGCTTCAAAGTCTTCATGTTAGGCGGACAGATCAAATCCGTCACGGAAGCCGTCATCGGCACCGAAGCCCTGCACAACCTGGAGCTCTACAACTTCACGAAGGGATTCTTCGGCGTCAACGGCATCAGCGTCAAGTCCGGCTTCTCCACTCCGGATTCGAGCGAGGGGCTCGTCAAGAGCGAGGCACTCTCCCGCTGCGAGCACGCGTACGTCCTGGCCGATCAGTCAAAGTTCAACAAGATCTCACCGATCACATTTGCCAATATCTCAAGTGCCACCATCATCACCGGTCATCTCATCGATAGGAAGTATCTGGACTGCACCACGATACTGGAAGGAGAGTAAGAAATGATCTACACCGTAACATTCAACCCGTCCCTCGACTACATCGTACGGCTCGATTCCTTCACGGCAGGCGAAATCAACCGCGTGAACTACGAGCAGGTACTCGGCGGCGGCAAGGGCATCAATGTCTCGATTGTCCTCGGGAACCTCGGCCACGAGAGCACGGCCCTCGGCTTCACGGCAGGCTTCACGGGCGAAGAGATCAAGCGCCAGCTCGATACCTTCGGCGTCAAGCACGACTTCGTGCAGCTGCCGGCAGGTTTCACGCGCATCAACGTCAAGGTAAAGGCCGAGAATGAGACGGAAATCAACGGCCAGGGACCGGACATCAGCGAAGCCAAGCGCGAAGAGCTCTTCGACAAGCTCGACAAGCTCCAGGAGGGCGATACGCTCGTGCTCGCCGGCTCCATCCCGAAGACGCTGCCGGATGACATCTATGAAAAGATCATGGCACGCCTTGAAGGCCGCGGCATCCGCATCGTCGTCGATGCCGAGAAGAAGCTCCTGCTCAATGTCCTCAAGTATCATCCGTTCCTCATCAAGCCGAACAACCACGAGCTCGGCGACATGTTCGGCGTCAAGCTCACGACGGACGAGGAAATCATCACCTACGCCAAGAAACTGCAGGAGAAAGGCGCACAGAACGTGCTGATCTCCATGGCCGGCGACGGCGCCATCATGCTGACGGCAGACGGCCGCCACTTCAAATGCCCGGCACCGAAGGGCAAGCTCGTGAACTCCGTCGGCGCCGGCGACTCCATGGTTGCAGGCTTCATCACGGGCTACATGGAATCGAACGGCGACTTCGAGACTGCCTTCCACATGGGCGTCGCCACGGGCTCCGCTTCCGCCTTCAGCGAGAATCTCGCCACGCGCCCGGAAGTCGAAGCACTCCTGAAAACCATTGCGTAATTCCATCCATTTATCAAAAAGGAGAGAAATAAATGCGTATCACTGACTTGCTCAAGAGTGAGAGCATCGCTCTGGGCGTAAAGCCGACTGACAAGAAGTCAGCCATCCGTCAGCTCGCCGACCTCATGGCAGCGTCCGGCAATCTCGCGGATAAGGAACAGTACTTAAACGATGTCTTCGCCCGCGAAGCTTCTGGCACGACGGGCCTCGGCGACGGCATTGCCACGCCGCACGCCAAGAGCAAAGGCGTCAAAGAAGCCGGCCTCGCCGCCATGACGGTTCCTGAGGGCATGGACTTCGAGTCCATGGACGGCAACCCCGCCCGCCTGTTCTTCATGATCGCAGCTCCGGATTCCGCCAATGACGCTCACATCCAGATTCTGCAGCAGCTTGCCATGATGATCATGGACCCGGACTTCAAGGAAGCCCTGATCGCTGCCAAGACGAAGGAAGAGTTCCTGCACCTCATCGACCTCAAGGAAGATGGCAAGTTCGAAGCACCGAAAGCGGAAGAAGCGGAAACGGTCGAAGAAGCCCCCAAGAGCGACCATATCCAGGTCCTGGCTGTCACGGCCTGCCCGACGGGCATCGCGCACACCTTCATGGCTGCCGAAAGCCTCGAGCAGCATGCCAAGAAGCGCGGCATCTCCATCAAGGTCGAGACGAACGGCTCCGGCGGTGCCAAGAACATCCTGACGGACGCTGAGATTGCCGCAGCTGACGGCATCATCGTCGCCGCCGACAAGAACGTCGCCATGGCCCGCTTCAATGGCAAAAAAGTCGTCATCACAAAGGTTGCCGACGGCATCAACAAGGCCGATGAGCTCATCGACCGCGCGCTCGCAGGCGATGCCCCCGTTTACCACGCTTCGGGCAGCGACACGGAAGAAAGCGCTGCTGACGTCCAGGGCGAGAGCCTCGGCCGCCAGATCTACAAGCACCTGATGAACGGCGTCTCGCACATGCTGCCGTTCGTCGTCGGCGGTGGTATCCTCATCGCCCTGGCCTTCCTGTTCGATGATTACTCCATCGACCCGAAGAACTTCGGCTCCAACACGCCGCTCGCCAAATTCTTCAAGGATATCG
Source organism: Mitsuokella sp. AF21-1AC (assembly GCF_003458855.1). Classification (NCBI taxonomy): domain Bacteria; kingdom Bacillati; phylum Bacillota; class Negativicutes; order Selenomonadales; family Selenomonadaceae; genus Mitsuokella; species Mitsuokella sp. AF21-1AC. Next base: position 46,204 of record NZ_QRVW01000013.1, on the reverse strand, counting down.
GCGGCGCCTCCTTCGGCTTCATGCTGCCGGTCCTCGCCGGTTTCATCTCCATGTCGATTGCTGACCGCCCGGGCCTTGCTGTCGGCTTCGTCGGCGGTGCTCTCGCCGGCACGACGGGCTCCGGCTTCCTCGGTGCCCTGATCGCCGGCTTCCTCGGCGGCTACATCGTCAACTTTCTCAAGAAAGCTTCGAAGTGCCTGCCGGAGTCCCTCGAAGGCATCAAGCCGATGCTCATCTATCCGTTCTTCGGCATCCTGATCATGGGCTTCATCAGCCTCTTCATCATCGCGCCGCCGGTCTCCGCCATCAACGGCTGGATGGTCGACACGCTGAAGAACATGGATCCGTCCGCCCGTATCTTCATGGGCATGATTGTCGCCGGCATGATGGCTGTCGACATGGGCGGCCCGATCAACAAGGCTGCTTACGTCACGGGCACGGGCCTCTTAGCTTCCGGTGAGTTCCACGTCATGGCTGCCGTCATGGCAGGCGGCATGGTCCCACCGCTCGCAATTGCCCTCTGCACGACGTTCTTCAAGAACCGCTTCACGGAGAGCGAGCGCAAAGCCGGTATCACGAACTACGTCATGGGCCTCTCCTTCATCACGGAAGGTGCCATCCCGTTCGCCGCAGCTGACCCGCTGCGCGTCATCCCATCCTGCGTCATCGGCTCGGCCGTGACCGGTGCATTGACGATGGCCTTCGACTGCACGCTGCGCGCTCCGCACGGCGGCATCTTCGTCGTCCCGACCATCGGCAACCCGCTGATGTACCTCGTATCGATCCTCGTCGGTGCCGTCATCGGCTGCATCGTGCTCTCCATCCTCAAGAAGCCGCTCAAGAAGGGCGAGGAATAAGAGCATTCACCCCATCAAAACAAGCAACAAAAAACGTGTCCGGACGGACACGTTTTTTATTGCCATGATTCAAATCAGATCGACCCCCTGCACACCCTCGAGGCTGCGCACGGCATCGACCACGATGACACCCTTGACGCCCTGTGGATTGTAGACCTCCAGGTCGATGGAAAGATACTTGCGCCCCTTCTTGCCCCAGCGGCCATCATCGAAGTCATCCGACTTGATCTTGACGCCGCGGATGCGCAGATGCAGCCCCTCCAGGCAATTGTTGATCAAAAGCATCTGTCCCGGACGGTCTATTGTGTGGATGGATAGCGAGAAATTCTTCTCATGATCCACCCACTCGTCAAGCTTTGAAAGCGTGCCAAGCGTCACGAAGACGAGTGCCGTCGTGATGAGCGCACCGGAATAGAAGCCGCCGCCCACGGCCAGCCCCACGCCCGCCACGACCCAGAGGCAGGCCGCCGTCGTCAGCCCCGTAACCGTCAGCCCCTCCTTCATGATAGCACCGGCGCCGAGGAAACCGATACCACTGACGACCTGCGCCGCCAGACGCGCCGGATCGGCATTCGTATGCCCTTCGACGCCCTGATAAATCCCTTCTGACATCACCATGATGAGGCAGGCGCCGAGACAGACGAGCACATTCGTCCGCAGGCCCGCTGACTTGCGCCGCGATTGCCGCTCATAGCCGATGATGCCGCCCAGGATACAGGACAGCACCAGCCGCAGCAGCAGCTCCTCATTCGATATCATCATAGTCCCCATACATCTGCATCCCTTTCTGTTATCCACAAAAGAATCCACACCTGTGGATAAACTGTTTTTCCACAAGCCCATTTTTTCATTTCCTACTATAATATATACAGGGCTATGTGCATATTGTGGCTAAAATTTTTCTCCTTTTCTGTGGATAATGTGGATAAATCCGTGGATAACCACCATATATACGAAAATCAACTTGTCAACGCCCATATCTTGCGCTTTTTACCGCGATTTTCCCCACCATATCCTGTGGATATCTCAATCACCTCATGACCTTGTTTTCCACAGGCAATACGGATGGGCAATCAGGCTCGAATTGTAATACCGTGCATCGCCGGAAACCTCCTGCCCTGTCCACTCGGGCTTTTCAAACGGCGTATCCTCCGCCGGCAGCTCAATCTCTGCCACACGCAGCCCCGCATTGTCTCCCGCGAAGACATCGACCTCCCAGGTAAAACCGCCCACCTCTTCGAGATAGCGCGTCTTCTCGATGAGCGGCTGCTCGCAGAGCTTCAGCAGAGCCTCGGCATCCGCACAGGGAATCTCGTACTCAAACTCCAGCCGCCGGATGCCCTCATTGCGTCCCTTGATCGTAAGGAATCCCTTGTCCCCCTTGATGCGCACGCGCACGATGCGTTCCGGCGCAGACAACAGATATCCCTGCGCAATGCGCACGCCCACATGCTGTGGCTGCCAGCCCTCTTTCACGAGGAATTTGCGTTCAATCTCATCTGCCATGAAAATCCTCCCCTTTCTTATCCTCATGCTATTCTAACACGCCTACAGTTTTTTTTCAGTCTTGTTGCTTACGATATGATGTGGATATCAAGAAAGTAATTGCATGGGAGCCCGCCGCTCTTTATAATAAGAATATACCCCAATAATGGGGAAGTTTTGCTATCATCAGAAAAGAAGGTATCAATTTGCAAACAAATCCGATCCCGCCGCGCCAGCCACGCCGTTCACGCCGCAAACGCCGCGTCTGGCTCTGGGTGCTGCTGGTCCTGGCCTTTGTCGGCGCAGCAGCCGCCGGTGCCCTGTTCGCATCGAACAGCCTGCTCGACAAATCAGCCGACGACGTTGTCGAAGACGGCCTGCTTACGGCCAAGGACAAATCGACCATCATGATCATGGGCGTCGATGAACGAGCAGACGACGTCGGACGCAGCGACACACTGATGGTCGCCACCATCGATCCGAAGAAGGACCAGGCCGCTCTCATGTCCATCCCGCGCGATACCCGCGTCAAGATCAAGGGACACGGCTGGGATAAGATCAATGCCGCCTACGCCTACGGCAGTGCCAAGGGTGGCACGGAAGGCGGCGAGAAGCTCGCTCAGCGCACCGTGGAGGATTTCCTCGGCGTCAATATGGACCACTACGTCGTCATCAACATCCAGGCGTTCCAGAAGATCATCGACGCCATCGGCGGCATCGACATCGATGTCGAGAAGCGCATGTACTACGAGGATCCCTGGGACGACGACGGCGGCCTCATCATCGACCTCAAGCCGGGCATGCAGCATATGGATGGCAAGACCGCCGTCACCTACGTGCGTTACCGCGACGAGGAAGGCGACATCGGGCGCATCAAGCGTCAGCAGAAATTCATGAAGGCCTGCATGGACAAGGTCACCTCGCCGACCATCATCCCGAAACTGCCTTCAGTCATCAAGGAAGTCATGTCCTCCGTCAAGACCGACCTCTCCTTCCGCCAGATGCTGGAATTCGCCGGCACGCTCAAGGAAGCCCAGAAGAATGGACTCAAGACGGAAATGGTCCCGGGCAAGCCCCTCTACATCGACGGCGTCAGCTACTGGATCCCGGATCTGCGCAAATTGCGCACGACGCTTGCCGACACGCTCGGCATCCAGCTCAACGCCAGCGAACGCGCCCTGCTCGACCGTGCCGAGCACGAGTACGAAAGCTCGATCCCGGCCAATGCTACGGCTGCCCCGGCGACGAAATCGTCAAACAGCAAGAGCAGCACGCAGAAGAGCACGCAGAGCTCAAGCAAATCCCAGTCCTCCAGCTCTGCGAAGTCGCACAGCTCCTCTTCAACGGAGAGCCAGAGCCGCAGTTCCTCCCAGACGCAGGAAAGCAGGTCCCCGTCCAGCAGCGTCAGCCAGGGCACGGCTCCTGCCGCTCCAACAAAAAACAGCGGCAACAATAGCAAGACACAGTGATTTTTTCGATAAATCCATAGGAACATATAGAGAAGCAGACATTTTTCCTGTCTGCTTCTCTTTTTCTTTGCGCATATAACTTCCGGTTATAGGCCTAATTAATAATGGATATTTGTAATTTCCGTATAAAACTATATAATAGTATTCAACACGATTTTACAGATTATTGAGTCATAACTAAAAATAATTTTTAAAGTGTAACATCAGTCACAGTAATTCATAATTACAATCGTTAAACTGGAAACATCGGTAGGAGCTCGATAAGTCGAGCATATGAAAGGGTGTATGAATATGAATAACATCAATGAAAAGGCATTGGCTTTGCATAGAGAGAACCAGGGCAAAATCGAGATGCGCAGCAAGGTGCCTCTCGAAAAATCACGTGATCTGACGCTGGCTTATTCGCCGGGCGTCGCCGCACCGTGCCTCGAGATCAAGAAGAATCCCGAAACGATCTATGATTATACGGCCAAGGGCAATCTCGTCGCCGTCGTGACGAACGGCAGCGCCGTACTCGGCCTCGGCAACATCGGTGCCGGCGCCGGCCTGCCGGTCATGGAGGGCAAGGCCATCCTGTTCAAGGGCTTTGCCGGTGTCGATTCCGTCCCCATCTGCCTCGACACGCAGGATGTCGATGAGATTGTCCGCGCCGTCGAGCTCATGGCCCCGACGTTTGGCGGAATCAACCTCGAGGACATCAAGGCACCGCAGTGCTTCGACATCGAGAAGCGCCTGCGCGAGAAACTCGATATCCCGGTCTTCCACGATGATCAGCACGGCACGGCCATCGTCGTCGTCTCGGCTCTCATCAATGCCTTCAAGCTCACGAAGCGCAACTTCCAGGACTCGAAATTCGTCATCAATGGCGCCGGTGCAGCCGGCCAGGCCATCACGCGCCTGATCTACAACATGGGCGGCCGCAACATCATCCTCTGCGATTCCAAGGGTGCCATCTACACAGGCCGTCCGGAAGGCATGAATCCGTACAAGGACGACATCGCCACGATCACGAACCCCGCGCATCAGGCCGGCAAGCTGGCGGATGTCATCAAGGATGCCGATGTCTTCATCGGTGTTTCCGTAGCCGGCTGTGTCACGAAGGACATGGTCCGCTCGATGAAGAAAGACCCGATCATCATGGGCATGGCCAACCCGACGCCTGAGATCATGCCGGAAGACGCCCATGCCGCCGGTGCCCGCGTCGTCTGCACGGGCCGCAGCGATTACCCGAACCAGGTCAACAACCTGCTGGCCTTCCCGGGCATCTTCCGCGGCGCTCTCGACGTCCGCGCCAAAGCCATCAATGAAGAAATGAAGATGGCCGCAGCCAAGGCCATCGCCGGCCTCATCGACGCCAAGGAGCTCGACGAGAATCACGTCATCACGAGCCCGTTCGACCCGCGCGTCGCACCGACCGTCGCAGCTGCTGTCGCCAAGGCAGCCATCGAGAGCGGCGTAGCCCGCCGCACGGACGTCACGCCGGAGCAGGTAGCCCGCCATACGCACGATTTGCTTGAAAACGAACGCGCCAAGGAAGCTACGGCTTGACAATTTCAAAACAAAAACAAAAACGGCTTATCCGCATCACACGATACGGATAAGCCGTTTTTTCCGGAAGGCGCTGAAGACCTGATTTATTTTGCCGACAGTGTTTTATCGAGTTCCCTGGCCAGCTCAAGATCTGAAGACGGATTCTGCCCCGTAATAAGCTCGCGGTCATGGACGACGTGGCTGCCATACATGCCATCGACACGCATCCTGCCGCCTGCAATCTGCAGGGCCTGCTCGACGTGAAACGGCATCTCCGTGCCCTTGGCGACTTCGCCAGGCCACTCTTCTGCATCCGAGAGGACCGTCATCTCGTAGCCGCTGTAGATCCAGCCCTTGGCAGCAGCCATGGCTCCCTTCGCATCATGCGAGACAAGCGCCTGACGGTAAGCTGCGGCATCCGGCAGAGCTGCAAGCATCGCAGACGGGCCATGGCAGATGAACGCCGTCGGCTTCTGCTTCTCGTGGAAGTAGCGCAAGATTGTGCCGAGATCCTTATCCTGCATGAGGTCCGTCATCGGCGCATGGCCGCCCGGCACAAAGATGGCCGCATACTGCTCGAGGCCGTCCTTGATGGCGTCCTGCAGCGAGATGGGCTTGAGACCATTGACGAACGCCACAGCCTTGGCGCGCGCTGCTTCATCGCCGCCAAAGAATTTCTTGTCGTTCGAGCTCTTGTCCATGACCGGCATCTGGCCGCTCGGCGTGGCGAGCACGATCTCATAGCCGCGCTCTGCCAGATACTCCGTCGGCACGGCGAATTCATTGAGAAAGAAGCCGACATCCATGATGCTCTTGTCGGCAAGCTCCATCTTATCCTGACTCGAAACCACGACGAGGATCTTGCCCTTGCTCGCGGCCGCTTCTGAATGGGCGCTGAAGATTGGCAGCAACAGGAGCGCTGCCAGGCATAAGAATAGCACCTGCTTCATCAAAATCCCTCCTGTTGATCTTCGTGTGGATCCGGTAAAATCCTGTCTTTCATATTTGCCTTGCCCCAGTCGCAGATAGCCTGAACGACAGGCGTAAGGCTTTTCCCGAACTCGGTCAGGCTGTATTCCGTGCGCGGCGGCACGACGGGGTAAACCTTGCGATGGATGACGCCATCTGCCTCGAGCTCGCGAAGTTGCTGTGTCAGCATCTTCGGAGTCGCCTGCGGAATAAGGCGGTGCAGCTCGCCATAGCGGTGCGTCCGCTGCATCAGGTGCCAGATAATGATGCATTTGTATTTGCCGCCAATCAGGCTCAGCGCTGCTTCAACCGGGCAATGGAACATTGCTTCCTTCATCAAACGCTCACTCCCATCTGCCAACACCTTCTACAACCATCCGGCCAGCTCCAGCAACACTCATGCCTGATGTGCCGCTAATACCGTAGCAGCGAGGCCGCGAACCCATTCCTGATGACCGACATTCATCGGGTCCTTCGGGTCTTCGTGGAGCTCAGCTGCCGGCTTTCCCTTCTGCGATTCCTGCGTCAGGATGCGCACGCGGCCTTCCGAGAGGTCCTCAATAAGCCAGGCATGGATGACATCGAGGCGGTGCTCTGCATCGCCCTCTGCCCAACCATGCCAAGCCAGGCGGCCCGGCTCACCATCGTGCGGTGCCTCGAACTCCGTGATCTCCGCTTCAATCGGGAAGCCGAACGTCTTGAAGCGGAAGCGCGTATCCGGTGCTAGCTTCGTGCCCTCCGTATTGTCGAACTCGACGTCCGCGACATTGCTGTAGTACGTCGGCCAGATGCTCGTGTCGATAAGGTTCGCAAACGTCTCCGCAGCGTCGATGCCCTTGACGATGACCTCATTCGAGGCGAAGTTATCTGTCAGCCCCGGCAGGTAGTCATGCGGCCAGTTAATTTCGTTTAACATAAATATCCTCCATTTATTTCGTCGTATCTCATAGATTTTCCTTTTGCCGCAGCGGCTCATTTCAGCTGATGCATTCATTATAGCCACAAAGAATCCTTTTGTTAAGAATGCACTTTATTGTATGATAGTACCCAAAAGGATAGTATTGAGGATGGGCCGCATCTGCTATAATGATAATAGACAACAACTAAAGAGAAGGGACGATACTATGAACGCCATCTTCACCCGCACGAGCGTCCGCAAGTTCGAGGACAGGCCCGTAGAAAAAGAGAAGATTGAGAAACTACTTCAGGCTGGCTTTGTCGCGCCATCGGCAGGCAATCAGCAGCCCTGGGAATTCTATGTCGTGACGAAACGCGAGACGATTGAAGCGCTTGCCAAGACGAGCCCCTATGCGGGAGCAGCCGCCAAAGCTCCCGTCGTACTCGTCATCGCTGCCCGCAAGGACGTCATCTTCCCAAGTATCACGGATATCGACTGTGCGATTGCAACGGAAAACATCTGGCTTGAAATGGAAGAGCTTGGCCTCGGCGGCGTCATGATGGCCGTCTCTCCCGTCCCCGAGCGCATGGAGGCCGTCCGTCAGATCCTGAGCCTGCCCGACAACCAGTACGCCTTCGCCCTGCTGCCCTTCGGCTACCCCGTCGGCAAGAAGCCCCAGGTCGACCGCTACGATGCCAGGAAAATCCACTGGATTGAATGATTGCCGTGACACAAAAGACGAATGACATGATAAAAACATGCCATTCGTCTTTTTCTTTGTCTGCCGGGCATTGTATAATAAAAAAAACACCGTGAAAGAAGGATTTATTTGTCTACACCAAAACGTTACCTGCTGCTGATCCTGGCTGTCATGATCCAATCGGCCGGCATCGCCCTTGTCGTCAAAAGCCTCTTGGGCACGTCGCCGATCTCCAGCCTGCCGTATGTCCTGAGCCTGATCTCGCCGTTCACCTTCGGCCAGACGACATTTGCCGTCAACATGGTCTTCGTCATCTTCGAGCTCCTGATGCTGCGGCGCGACTTCCCGACAGTCTTCTGGCTGCAGATTCCCGTGACGATTCTCTTCGGCCTCTGCATTGACTTTTTCATGCGGCTCTTTGCCATTGTGCCGGATTTCTACTCGCTCCAGATTGCCCTCTGTGTGCTCGGTACCGCTCTCGTCGCGCTCGGCGTGGCTGGACAAGGCATCGCCGACGTCCTCATGCTCGCCGGCGAAGGCGCCGTCTACATCTTTGCCCATAAATTCCACATCGACTTCGGCAAGGTCAAGGTCGGCAATGACATCAGCCTCGTCGTGCTTGCGGCCATCATCTCACTGCTGACCATGGGCACCATCGAGGGCATCCGCGAAGGCACGCTGATTTCCGCGCTGCTGACCGGCATCATCGCCCGCTTCTACCTGCGCCACCTGAGCCGCGTCGATGCCCACGGCCGCATCTACCTCGCACCGCATACGCATAAATCATAACACACAAAAAGGCTATTCTCTTGAGCAACCAGCTCAAGGAAATAGCCTTTTTACGTTACTTACGTGATTCAGTTCTCGAAGATATCAGCCAGGGTGATATCGAAGCCGGGGGCGAGCTCAACGGGGATGGTGTATGGCATGTCTGCCTCTTCTTCCCGGTGCTCCTCGAGCAGCTCGGCGTTGCGAGCACGGTCAGCTTCGGAGTAGTAGGTGTAGACCTGCGCAAGCTCGAAGCGGCCTTCTTCATTGTGATAGATCTCGATACTGCGCGTCTCGATGCTGACAATCCAGTAGACGCGGACGCCAGCCTTTGCGTAAGCCTTTGCCTTGTCGCCACGATCCCGCTTCGCCGTGCTTGGCGACAGGACCTCAACGACGAGGTCTGGCGCGCCCTCCACACAGGTATCCTTGATCTTGTCCGGGTCGCAGACAATCATCGCGTCCGGTATGAAGTGGTTCTTCTCATCCAGGATGAGGTCGACGCCGTCCGGCAGGGCCGTGTATCGTTTGCCGCGTAACTTCTGGTCAAATAAGTTGGCAATACGAGCAGCCACTTGAACATGGCGCACACGAGGACGCGGCGACATCATGACCACTTTGCCATCGATGAGTTCAAATGGCGTCTGGTATTCCCTCTCTACTGCATGATCCATACAATCACCCCTTCCCAAATCATTCTTCAAGTCATCAGTTCTTCTGATCCATGACAGCCATCGAAGCAACCGTATCATTCTCTGCCGTGGACATGAGCTTGACACCCTGCGTGTTGCGGCTGATGACCGAGATGTCGGAGATGTTCGTGCGGATCACGATGCCTTCCGTCGTGATGAGCATGAGCTCCTGGTCGGGATGAACGACGCGCAGGCCGATGACATCGCCGGTCTTCTCCGTGACTTTGAGGTTGATGAGGCCCTTGCCGCCGCGGTTCTGCGTGCGGTACTCGCTCGTCTCCGTGCGCTTGCCATAGCCCTCGGCCGTAACCGTCAGGACCTCGGCATTCGGCGACAGCGTATCCATGCCGATAATCTCATCGCCGTCGTTGAGGCTGATGCCCTTGACGCCGCGGGCAGCGCGGCCCATCGCGCGCACATCGTCCTCGGAGAAGACGATGGCCATGCCCCACTTCGTGCCGAGGATCATATCGCGCTCGCCGTCCGTGAACTTGACGCCGATGAGCTCATCATCGTCATCGAGATTGATGGCATTGAGGCCGCCCTTGTGCAGGTTCTTGAACTCGACAAGGCTCGTCTTCTTGACGATACCCTTCTTCGTGGCCATGAACAGGTAAGCATCCGGATTGAAGCCCTTGACCTGGATGACCGCCGTGATCTTCTCATCCTTCTCAAGCTGCAGCAGGTTGATGATGGCCGTGCCCTTCGCCGTGCGGCTGGCCTCGGCAATCTCGTATGCCTTGAGATGGTAGACGCGGCCGCGGTTCGTGAAGAACAGGATCGTATGATGCGTCGTCGTGATCAGGAGATTCTCGACGAAATCCGTCTCCTTCGTACCCATGCCCTTGACGCCCTTGCCGCCGCGGTTCTGGCGGCGGTACGTGTCGAGCGGCATGCGCTTGATGTAGTTGTTATGCGTCAGCGTGATGACGACATCCTCCTCCGCGATGAGGTCTTCGACATCAATTTCGCTCGTATCAACCGTCAGGCGCGTGCGGCGGGCATCGCCGAACTTCTGCTTGACTGCCGTGAGCTCTTCCTTGATGATGCCGAGGATGCGGCTCTCATCTGCGAGGATGGCCTTGTACTCCTCGATTGCCTTCAAGACTTCCTGATACTCCTCCTCGATTTTCTCACGCTCGAGGCCGGTCAGGCGCTGGAGACGCAGATCGAGGATGGCCTGAGCCTGCTTCTCGGAGAGCTTGAAGCCCTCCATCAAAGCCGTGCGGGCAATGTCGGCCGTGCGGCTCTCACGGATCGTCGTGATGACGGCATCGAGATGGTCGAGGGCAATCGTCAAACCTTCCAAGATATGGGCGCGTGCTTCTGCTTTCTTGAGTTCATAGCGCGTGCGCCGCGTGATGACGTCTTCCTGATGCTTGATGTAGTAATGCAGGACTTCCTTGAGGTTCAGGATCTTCGGCTTGCCGTCAACGAGTGCCAGCATGATGACGCCGAAGCTGTCCTGCAGCTGCGTATGCTTGTAGAGCTGATTCAGGATGACGTTGGCGTTGGCGTCGCGGCGCAGGTCAATGACGATGCGCATGCCGCCGCGATCCGACTCATCACGCAGATCCGTAATGCCCTCGATCTGTTTGTCGCGCACGAGCTGCGCAATCTTCTCGACGAGGCGGGCCTTGTTGACCTGATACGGCAGCTCCGTCACGATGATGCGCGGCTTGCCGTTCGACATCGTTTCGATGCGGGCATTGGCACGCATCTTGATGACGCCGCGGCCCGTCGTGTACGCCTGGCGGATGCCGTCCTTGCCGAGGATCAGGCCGGCCGTTGGGAAATCCGGGCCCTTGATGACCGTCATGAGCTCTTCAACAGAAGCGTCCGGATTATCAATGAGCATCAGCGTGCCGTCGATGACCTCGCACATGTTGTGCGGCGGGATGTTCGTCGCCATGCCGACGGCGATGCCGCTCGTGCCGTTGACGAGCAGCTGCGGGAACTTCGCCGGCAGTACCTCCGGCTCCTTCAAGGACTCATCGTAGTTCGGCGCAAAATCGACCGTTTCCTTGTCGATGTCCTGCAGCATGAGTTCCGCAATCTTCGACATACGGACCTCGGTGTAACGCATGGCAGCCGCCGGATCTCCATCGACCGAGCCGAAGTTGCCGTGGCCGTCCGCGAGCATGTAGCGCATGGAGAAATCCTGCGCCATGCGCACGATGGCATCGTAAACGGAAGAATCGCCGTGCGGATGATATTTACCGAGGACTTCACCGACGATACGGGCCGATTTCTTGTAGGGCTTGTTGGAGCCCATGCCCGCTTCCTGCATCGCGTAAAGGATGCGGCGGTGTACTGGTTTCAAGCCGTCCCGGACATCCGGCAGTGCACGCGCAACGATGACACTCATGGCATAATCGATGTATGAGTTCTTCATCTCGTGTTCCAGATTGACCGGCACGATCTTTCCCTGTCCAAAATCCACAATCTCACCTCAAAATCTAAAAAATAAACTCATTTTTTACAAAATCATTTAGCATTTAATTATACCATTTTCCCGCTCAAAAGTCCACAAACGCCCGTCTCACAAGGGCTGAACGGCCCCAATACGAATAAGGCCCGCCGGGTAGTCAATCCGGCGGGCCTTTGGTTTTTCATGATGTGGTGCGTTAGCGCCCCAAGACTTCAGCGTAGATGTACCCTTCACGTACGCCTGAATCGCTGTAGGTGATGACCTGACTGTGGAAACGGCTTGCGAGCACCTCGGCGATGATGAGCCCCGGGATGACTGTATGCATGCGCTCCGGCACCGTGCGCATCAGCATCACCGTCATCTCCTCCGTCAGACCATGCTCGAACGTGAAGCGGCGGACGATCTCCGATAGCTTCGCGGCCTCCATCTTCACATTGTCCTCAGGCTCATGGAACAATGCATTGTAGAGCGCACAGGCCCCCTTGAACGTGCCCCCGATGCCGGCAATAGCCCCTTCCTTGACATCCTCGAAGCCATCGGCCGCTGCGAGCGTCGCCCGGGCCTCTTCGCGCATCGCCTGGCACTCCTCCGCCGTCGGCAGGACGCCTGCGACATACTTCGTATAGAACGCCAGCGAACCGATGGGCAGGCTGACCTTCTCCTGAATCTCACGGCCGCGGTACACGACGATCTCCGTGCTCGCACCGCCGATATCGATGAGCAGGCCGCCTTCAGCCGTCAGGCCATGCGTCGCCCCGATGAAATCGTACGTGGCCTCTTCATCGCCCGTGATGACGCGGATGGGAAGTCCCGTACGCCGCTCGATTTCCCCGACGGCCGCCTGACTGTTCTTCGCATTGCGCAGCGCCGCCGTCGTAAAGGCCACGACATGCGTGATATTGAAGTTCATCAGGAAGCTCTTGAACTCCGTCAGGATCTCCACCGTCTTATCGATGCCCTGCTGCTGCATGACGCCATCTTTGAGATACGCCGCCAGTCCGACCGTATGCTTCTTCTTCATGAGCATCTCCACATGCGTGCCCTCGATGAAGTAAATCGCCATGCGCACAGTATTGGAGCCAATATCAATCATTCCGTATAACAAACTTCTCGTCCTTTCTCATCTGCCATGCGTCATTATCACCGTTTGAGCCCATTGCCCGTCAGAGGAATGACGACCTTGTAATTATCCGGTTTGCCGTCCTTGAAATACTGCACGGCTCCCGCCAGAGCCGCTGCCGACGTCATCTCGACATAGACGCCGCGATGACCGAGGTACTTGTGCGCCTTGAGGATATCCTTATCCGCCACCGTGATGGCATCGCCATGCGAGAGCTTCAGCACGCGCACAATATCGTTCATGCGCTTCGGCTCCGAGATGCGGATGGCCTCGGCAATCGTCGAACGGCGCGGTCCCTTCGGCAGCCCATGGAACGCTTCATAGACCGGCGCACATTTCTCCGACTGCACCGCCACGAACTGCGGCAGGCGGCCAATCTCCCAGAAGCCGAGGAACAGCCCCAAAAGCAGCGTGCCATTGCCGACCGGCACGAAGATGTAATCCGGCACATGCTCGTGCAGCTGATGATACATCTCATACGCCATCGACTTGATGCCCTCAAAGAACAGCGGATTGTAGACATGCGACGCATAATACGCCTTACCGAGATTCTGCTTGACGGCCGCACACGCCTTCATGCGCCCGTTGGCCACCTTGACGATCTTCGCGCCATACGCCTCGATCTGAGCCACCTTCTCCTGCGAGATATCATCCGGCACATAAACCGTACACTTCATATCCGCTGCAGCCGCGTAGGCAGCCATCGATGCACCGGCATTGCCCGAGGAATCGAGCGCGATTTCCTTGATGCCGAGGCGATGAAGCTCATTGATGAGCGTATACGCTCCGCGGTCCTTGAAAGAACCCGTCGGCTGCAGATTCTCGAGTTTCAGCAGGAAATCCAGCTTATCCACGGTAAACGGCAGCAGCGGCGTCTCGAACTCCCCGAGCGTGATGCCCGAGGCCAGCACATCCTCGGGATCCTTATGCAGGCTCAGCATGCCCCCGCATTCACAGCGGTAAAGATGCGTATTCAGCGGATATTCCTTCTTGCATGTTTCACAATAAAAGTACATGTGAATCGCTTCCTTTCCTACAACAAGCGCCCCCGCGTCGATTTCTCACATAAATCCATTCACTTATTAGATTCGTCATTGCTTCTCCGTTCCCCTGTCAGTCCCGCAAGAAACTTTCAGAAAAACGCAACCGCTCCGTGCCGCCACCAGCCAGTAAGAAAATTTCTCTCGCCCTCTATTGAAATACGCCCCCATTTGTTGTAATATAGTCATGGGAGGCCTACTACATCTAGTATGTGGTAGGTGGCAGAAGGTATAGAGGCGGCAAAAGCGGGAACGTTCGGTTGTTCCCGCTTTTGTATTGTAAAAAAGACTTGTCAGACGGTACAGATGTGATAGAATGGAATCAGCGTGGATAAGCACAATAACCCACATGGCAAAAGCCACTTCCTAGGATGGTAACCTGGAAAGTGGCTTTTTTGATTAAACAGATTTAATTTGAGTTTATAGGCTCTATTGCACTTAGATTGTAAATATATCCCCCATAAAAACTATTTTACTAAGTGGACCGTCTTTTTTCCTTCTCCAGATGGATTTGATCCTCCAGAAAGGTAATTAGCCCATCGTATTGTTTTGTTTCCGCCTGTTATAAGCACTCTATTGGCAACGATACTACCATTAAAATTTGTGTTATATGTTTGTATAGTAACCGTCTTATTCTTATTAGGAGCATATATTATTCCATTTAATTCAGGTAAATCAACAGGGACTGTTATATTGCCATATAGTGATATGAAAATAAAAAACTCATCTTTTGTCGGTTGTGGAGTATTTTCAAAGCTAACCGTCAAGTTTCCTGGAACGATGATAACCCTATAGTAATTGTTATCATTCATGGTTAAATTCGGATATGTCTTTTGAGGATTTCCCTGCCAACTATGAAATGAATAGCTCCAATCTTTCTTTGTTGCATCATCATCATAATAAACATGATTTTTTTCTCTATCTTCAGGTTTCATTTTTTTATATTGCTCAATTAATGATTGTATTCCCTTATTCTTCTCTATGGAAATATCAATATTATCACCATACTGAACTTTATCAGGATTAGTCTTATAATAATAAATATCTTTATAGGCAGGGTTATCAGGATATTTTAATTTCATTTCAGAAATAGGCTGCCCATCTTTATCGATAAAGGTATAAAATTCTTCTCTTCCATTATACCATCCATATCTACCCCAAACATTTGGGTCAATATCCACTTTTCCCTTAAATCCTCCATAATCAAAATTTTTAAATTTAGGAGTTCCGTATGTTACATCTTCGGATGTATATATTTTTCCTAACAACGTATTACTCCGACTCTGGTCCATAGCAATTCTTCCATTAGTTCTTATATTTCCTTCTATCGTTACATTGTTTGTATTAATATATAATCCTGATGTATTAGGATCGTTATAATCATCATGCAAAGGAACCTCTTTACCAGTAGTTATTGCATAATTAAACATATCGTCTGATGGAATAGATGGATTATCTTCACTAGATACTTTTGCTGTTGCCGTAACGGACACTGGTATCGTATTGATATCAAACAACTTCAAGAATGACGCTTCTACACTGCCCCGCAAGGTTACATCCAATTCATCTTTCTGCTTATCGGTATGATAATTCAAGGTTTCATATTCATTAGGAAAATCATCACCAGTTTGATACGAATAATTTTTAAAATATGGCCCTAAATTCGTTTGCAAATACTGAAGAACAACGCCATCAGCCTGATTATCGTCGAGATGATAAGCACCAGCTAAAACCGCGGCATCCGCTGCGTTCTGCAGCTGCGAGCGGCGCACGTAGGCACTGCCAAAGTCAACAGCCAGTCCCGTAAATGCGATGATAAAAGGCAGCAGAAAAGCCGTCAGGACCAGTATGGCTCCTTGTTGCGCGTGTATCGGTCTGCCCATGACGACTCCTTCTTTCCTGATCCTTCAATAAAATCCTACGACTCCAGTATAGCAACATCTCCCTGCACAGGCAAGAAAAAGGACATGCTCAGATTCAGCCCTTCTCTGCCAAGGCTATGCCCATGAGTGTACTAGCTTGGTCGGCCATGAACAAAGGGATGTTCAGGACGCCGTTATCGAATTTCAGGTTATTCAAGGAAAAACGTACCCTGAGTTTTGTTTCTTGAGGATAGGTTTCCGCGTATTTCTTCAGACTGGTGCTTTTGATGTTCGTGTCTGCCTTGACCTCAACGGGGATGATATCGTTCTGACGCTGGATGACGAAGTCAACTTCATACGGTGGATTGGTGCGAGACCAATAACGAGGCGTGACATCCAGCTGTGGAACCAGCGACTGCAGGACGAAGTTCTCGGTCAGCGCGCCTTTGAATTCCACAAAAAGACGCGCGCCCTCTCGGAATGCTGAAGGATCGAGTTTGGACAGCCGTCTCAAGATGCCGACATCAGTCAGATATATCTTGAAAGCACTGAGATCATCATAGGCAGATAGTGGCAGCCCCGGCGCCTTGATGCGGAATATCTTGTAAACGAGCTCCGAATTGACAAGCCACTGCAGCGCATCTTCGTATTCGCGCGCACGCGCCCCAGGCCTGACAACATTGTACAAGAACTTCTTGTTCTCACGAGACAGCTGCGACGGCAATGAATCCCAGATCATAGTAATCTTAGGATATTCCCGTGTCTCTGGATGCTTCATAAAGTCACGCACATAGGCATTCAGGATGTTCATCAGCGTTTCCTGCACCTGCCCGACCGACTGCGTCTCAATCCAGCGCTGAACCACCTCCGGCATACCACCTGTAATGTAGTACATCTTGAGTTTCTCCACCAGCGGATTGAAGAACGCCTCCGGCAAAGGCGCCAAATCTTCAACCTGCTCCAGATAGGCGGCCAGATTCCCACTGCCAGTCGCCATAAGAAATTCCAAAAAATTCATCGGATAGACTGACAAAAAGTCTATCTGCCCCACAGGAAACGACGACGGTTTTGCCAACGTAATGCCCAGCAGCAACCCTGCGCAGGCAACATGGTACTCCGGCGCATTCTCATGGAAATACTTCAGCGCGTTGAGCACCTCTGGAGAATTCTGTATCTCATCAAAGACCAGCAAGGTCTTGCCGGGCAAAATCTGCTGCCCGCTCGCCATCGCCAGATTCGGCACTATACGGTAAACATCCTTCGTCGTCTTGAAAAAATCCCTATACTCCGGATTTTCATCAAAGTTAAAATACGCCATATTCTCATAATACCGCCGTCCCAATTCCTTCAGAAGCCAAGTCTTGCCGACCTGACGGCCCCCCTTCAATATCAGTGGCTTCCGATAAGGCGACTTCTTCCAAGCTACCAGCCGCTTCATCACCAGTCTCTCCATGATAATCACCTCTTTATATATAATTATGTGACTTTTTACACATAATTATATATAAAGAGGTGTAAACATGCAAAAAAAAGACAGTTAATCCATTTTCCTGACCGAACTTAAATTATTGGATAGCAAAAAGTCAGGCACGATATTTTGTCGAGCCTGACTTTATTTTTGTTCTTGGAAAGTAAGGATTTGATCTGGCTTTAGGCCCAGGGCATCGGCCTGACCGGCGGTCATCTCGAGGACGCTGTGGGCTTGCCAGCAGGCGGAGAGGCCGAGCCAGGGGCGCAGGTAGCGGGTGATTTTAAGGATCTTGCCATGCTGGTCGAGGTAGACGGCATCAATGGCGAAGCGCATGAAGCACATGTGGATGCTGTTGCAGGGCGTAATGAGGAGCCCTGTCGCGGGCGGCAGAGGACGGCGAAACATCAGCCCCGCCAGGCGCGTCCAGAATGTATCAGCCATATGAACCTGGATGCTGCGGCCGTTATCCGGATGGATGAATATGCATTGCTTCATGCGCTAAATTGTCCTTTCTGTTTCTTTCATCTGCCGCATGCCCATGGACCTCTTCCGCCTCATCCGTCAGCTGCGCTGACACCTTCTCCCTAGGAGAAGGCTTGGCGTCCCCTCTGGGGAAGCTGGCGCGCAAGCGACTGAAGGGGCGGCTGCTCGCAGGAACATGCTGGCTCGCTGAAAACCAGTCCTTAGCATGCGAATTTCAACGGGAATGGATGCCAGTGACGGTTGCTTCCCCTTTCGGCCCTGCGGGCCACTTTCCCCGAAGGGGACAGCTTACAAGTTCTTCAACAGATAGAGTAAACTCGGTACGAGAGTGACGACGAAGATGGCGGGGAAGATGAAGAGGACGAGCGGGAAGACAATTTTGACCGGGGCTTTCATGGCCTGGGCTTTGACGTATTGGCGGCGGCGTTCGCGGATGTTGTCGGCCTGGTTCTTGAGGGTCTTGCCCATGCTCGTGCCGAGGCGTTCGGCCTGGATAATGGAAGTCATGAAGAGCGAGACGTCCTCGAGGCCGCAGCGATCCGCGAGGGCGCGCATGGCGGTGCGGCGCACGACGCCCATGCGGATATCTTCCTGCAGGCGGCGGCATTCGTCGATGAAGGGGCCTTTCATGCGGGCTGTGATCTTGGCGAGGGCGGCGTCGAAAGAAAGGCCGGCCTGCACACTGACGCAGAGCAAATCGAGTACCTGGGGCAGCTGGCGTTCGATTTGTTTCTGCCGCCGGTCGATGGTGGTATTGAGGAAAACAACGGGCATCAGGCCGCCGAGAAGGCCCAGCAGGAAGACCATCATGGTTTTCTGGACGGGCGCAAAGGAGCCGCCGCGCACGAGTACGGTGGCAAAGAGCCACATGACGACGGCACCGAGCAGGCAGCTGCCAAAGAATTCGGCGACGCCCCATTCGCGGGATTTGCCGGCCAGTACGAGGCGTTTCTGGATGATGGGGCGCAGGCCCTTGGGCATCAGGTGCTCAGCCAGTTCTTCCATGGTCTGTTTGAAGCCGCCCGTTTGAGGCGCGGATTGGACGGTGGAGACGGCTTCATAGGCCGGTACGGCAAAGGGGTCGTTCGCTTCGTCCATCGTTTCCAGGCTGGCCATGCGCTTGCGGATGGTGGTTTTGGGCTGTACGATGCTCCGGATGATGCCGAAGAGTACGAGGAAGATGATGGCGGTCAGCGATATGGCAAATAGTACTTTCAGCATCGTTGCGCTCCTTTCATTCCCAACATATTTCTACAAAAGTCCAAGGACCTCTTCCACCGCTTACGCGGTCCCCCTTCCCCGTGCGCGGGGAAGGCGACCTCATCCGTCAGCTGCGCAGACACCTTCTCCATAGGGGAAGGCTTGGCGTCCCCTCTGGGGAAGCTGTCGTGCAAGCGACTGAAGGGGCGACTGCTCGCATGAACATTCTGGCTCGCTGAAAACAAATCCTTAGCGTGCGAATTTCAGCGGGGATAGATGCCTGGGACGGGTGTTTCCCCTTTCGGCCCTACGGGCCACTTTCCCCAAAGGGGACAGCGTATCTCGCTCTACCGCCCAAAAATCTCTTCCTCCGCTTAGAAGCGGCCGCCGGTGAAGGCGATGTCGTTGTTGCCGCCAGGGGTGAAGAAGCCTTCAGGGAGTTTGATACCGCTGATCTCGAACTTCTCGAGGAACTCGGGCTGCATGCCGGTGGGCATGAAGTGGCCGATGACTTTGCCGTTGTTGTCGAAGCCGGTCTGTTCGAAGCGGAAGAGGTCCTGCGTGGTGATGGTACTGCCTTCCATGTGCTGGACTTCGGTGATGTAGGTGATCTTGCGGCTGCCGTCGCGCATGCGGGACTGGTGCAGGATGAGGTCGATGGCCGAGGAAATCTGCTCGCGGATGGCGCGCTCCGGCAGGTCGAGGCCGGACATCATGACCATCGTCTCAAGGCGCGACAGGGCGTCACGCGGGCTGTTGGCGTGGGCCGTGGTCAGGGAGCCGTCGTGGCCGGTGTTCATAGCCTGCAGCATGTCAAGGGCCTCGCCCGTGCGGACCTCGCCGACGATGATGCGGTCGGGGCGCATGCGCAGGGCATTGCGCACGAGGTCGCGAATGGTAATGGCCCCCCGCCCTTCGAGGTTGGCCGGACGCGCCTCGAGCGTGACGACGTGCTGCTGCTGCAGGCGCAGCTCGGCGGCATCCTCGATGGTGACGATGCGTTCGCCCTCGGGGATGAACGACGAGATGACGTTGAGCGTCGTCGTTTTACCGGAGCCCGTGCCGCCCGAGACGAGGATATTGACGCGCGCCTTGATGCACGCGCGCAAAAAGGTCGCCATCTTCTCATCCATCGTGCCGAAGGAGATCAGATTGTCGACGGTAAGCGGAGTCTTGGAGAATTTGCGGATGGTCAGGCACGGGCCGATGAGCGATAGCGGCGGGATGATGATGTTAACACGCGAGCCATCTTCGAGGCGGGCATCGACGAGCGGCGAGGATTCATCGACGCGGCGTCCGAGCGGCGTCAGGATACGCTCGATGATGTTCATGAGGTGCGCCGTATCGTGGAATTTCACGTCGGTCAGTTCGAGCTTGCCCATGCGCTCGACGAAGACCTGATGCGGCCCGTTGACCATGATTTCGGTGATGGAATCGTCCTTGCGCAGGGCTTCAATCGGACCGAGGCCCAGGACTTCGTCGCGGATATCGGCAATGAGCCGCGGCTTCTCGCCCTGCGGAATGGCGAACGGGTCCTCATCGAGCACGCGCTGGCAGTAA
This sequence comes from Mitsuokella sp. AF21-1AC, assembly GCF_003458855.1. NCBI lineage: Bacteria > Bacillati > Bacillota > Negativicutes > Selenomonadales > Selenomonadaceae > Mitsuokella > Mitsuokella sp. AF21-1AC. The sequence continues at coordinate 25,669 of NZ_QRVW01000013.1, read as the reverse complement.
TCGCCGATCAGCGTCTCGACTTGATGCGGGTCCTGATGCACCGAGGAGAGCATGGCCTGCTCGGCCGGCGTCATCTCGTCAACGATGCGCTGGTGGATACGCTGCTTGACCTGCTGATAGGAGCGTTCCGCCGCCGTGTCCTGCCCTTCACTGCGGGAGCCAAAAATATTGACCTGACGGTTCTCCCCAGCCGCCCGTCCCAGGCGCGTCAATAAAGACATCGTATCTCACCTCTTACTATTTCTGCATCTTCCAATTATCTTCACTGTACATCGTACAAGTTATATTCAAATTCAATTTATTGGTATTTTTATTATCGGTCAAACCATCGAGGATCCCCGATAACCAAGAACCATCATCATTAAGTTTAGCCTTGACAGTAACCCTTACATTGCCATGTTCATTTGTATTTTGTGATGGCACGTACTCTATAACAAAATCAGATGAAGTAGGGTCCCAATCATAAATATCGACAGGTAATTTCTGATTTTTATAATGCTCTCGGATGGTCGGATAACCATTTGCCGATTCTGTTTCACTTGTTACCACAGCTGCTTCACGAGCACTATTACGGGCCACGGTACTCAAAGTCATATAATCCAAAAATATCATTGAGAAATATACAATAGCGAATAAAAATAAAAGAAAAAGGGGTAGGATTAATGTAAATTCCACAATGGATTGTCCCTTTTGGAATCTCATAATTCTACCTCTTTCAACCTATCATACTAAAACAAAAACATTCGTCTGACTAGACAAAAAATCATTTACCGCCACTGGACGAAGACGCAGCTTCACCATTCTGAAGCAAAGAACTAATATTTTCAAAAATCTTGACAATATGATCCTTAATTCCATTGTTAGTAAACAATGCCGCTGCGATAACGGCTACAAATGCCAGAATTAGAGCATATTCTACAATGCCCTGTGCCTTTTCGCTCACATAACGAGCTTTCAAATACTTCATAATTTCGAGAACCCGAGAACCATGGTAAACTCCTCCCTAAAACATAATGTTGCAATAAACTCTACTTTATGTGAATCCTTTCGGATTACATACTACATTGATACGTGTTTCAATAAATTTGAAATACGATAAATTGCATCTTTAATAGACAATACAAATGAGTGTAATTCTTCTCTTCCATTTTCATCAATCGTGATATTGTAATAGAAGCACAGTGCAATAATCGAAACAAACGCTAGAATCAAAGTATATTCTACCAATGCCTGTGCACTCTGACAAACCAGTAAGGATTTTATACAAGAGTAGAATCGTTTTATCATATACGCCCTCTTACTAGAGATTAAATTCTGATATCTACAATACGATGGATGATAATAAAACCTATCAATTGTAATATAACAGCGCCGACAATAAACATCCTGCCGATTTCTGTCTCAAGCAAAGGTTTTAAATAGTTTGGATTCAATACAGAAAGAGCCGCTGCCACTCCAATCGGTATACATGAAACAACCAATGCAGATGCTCGTCCTTGTGCCGTCAAAGTCATGACTTCTCGCCGCATTCGGATTCTCTCTTGAATCGTCTCGCTGATCGTATCAAGAATCTGAGCGAGGTCGCCGCCGACCTGCCTTTGGATCAGGACGGCGGTGACCACGAGTTCGAAGTCGGGACTGGCGACGCGTTTCTGCATGTTGTCGAGAGCCGTCTCCAAGGTGTTGCCGAGGTTGACTTCGTTGACGACGAGCCTGACTTCCTTGCCCATCGGAGCGTCCATCTCGCGGGAGATGAGCTCGAAGGCCTGCATGAAGCTGAAGCCGGCACGCAGGGCGTTCGCGACCATGGTCAGCATGTCGCCGAGCTGGTTCGTGAATTTCTTGCGCCGCCTGCGGATGCGCAGGGCCAGCAGCAGGAAGCCGAGCAGGATGGCCACGATGGCACCGATGAAGAACATCGATCCCTTGAGCGTCACGAGAAACGTGATGAAGCCCACGAGCAGGCCCCAGAGCAGCAGGATGGCTTCAAACTCCGTGCCGTGCAGCGGCCAGTCGGCCTGCTGCATGAGGAGCTCAAGCTTCTGTCCTTTCTGGATGCGCCCAAGGCCGGAGGAGATGCTCTCGACGAGGTGAACGAGCATTTCCCTTGGACTCGCGCCCTTTGCCTGCTGTGGCTGCTCAGGACCAACGCCAGCAAAGTAGTTCATGCGCTCCGTCAGCGTGTGATCCTCACGCGAGCGCGAGCGGATGGAGAGCAACATCAGCAGGAGGCCGAAGCACAGGATGGCGATGAAGATGGCCAGGAGTGCCTTCATGTGGACCACCTCTCTGGCACGCGGTGGCCGGCAATCTGCTCGGCCAGGCGGTCGACGCTTTTGGCAAGCGGGTTATCCGGCTGGATTTCCGTTGCCATCTGGCCATTATCCGCCGCGTGGGAAACCACGAGGTATTCGTTCGGGATAATGGCCGTGACGGGGTAGCCAAGCTGCGTCTCAAGCTTGCCGCGCATTTCCTCCGTGCAGGGAGAGACGCGCGTGAAAATGACTTTCGCGCGTTCCTCGACGTCGGGCCAGTCCTTGAAGATTTCCAGCGCCTTGCGCATGTGGTCGATTTCGTATGCCCCGTTAATCATAGCACAAAGATACGTTGTCGTCGAGGCTTCTGCGGCTGAAATCGATGTTGGATTGAAGCCGGGCGGCACATCAATGAGCAGGTAGCGGAACAGGCTTTTACTCATGCGGATGAGGTTCTCGAGCGCCGGTATCGATACCTTGTCGATGTAATTGGGGCGCGTCGTGCCGCAGAGGACGTGGACGCGTTCCGAGACGGGCACGAAGTAGCGCTTGAGCGTGACCGGCGAGAGAAAGCGGATGTCGCGTGCTGCTTCGACGATGGTCGACTGCGGCGTGATGTTGAAGAAAACGGCCATATCACCGAACTGGAGATCGGCGTCGATGATGCCGACCTGTTCATGCGTGCGGCGGGCCAGAGCTACAGCGAGGTTCGCAATGAGCGTGGTCTTGCCGCTCTTGCCCTTAGGGCTGAAGAAGACGAGCGTTTCGCATTCTTTTTCGAGGCCGGCCTGAGCAAATTCCTTGACGGCGTCCTGGAGTTCGACGCCGTTGAAGGGCTTGATGAGGCAGCCGCGGGCGCCGGCCGCGACGAGATGGCTGGCGCTTTCGGGCTGCCATTCTTCGGCCATGCAGAGGATGTCGGCGTGCGGGTAGGATTCGTGGAAGGATTCGATGAGCGGGATGGTGTTTTCATGGTCGATGTCAAGCAGGATGAGGTTTGGGTTGAACATCTTGCCTTGTCCGAGGGCGTCGCTGGCGTTCTGGTAGCGTACGGCCATAGTGAAGCCGGGGGTGCGTTCGATGACGCCTGAGAGTTTTTGCAGCATGAGGCGGTCTTTTTCGACCATCATGACGCGGTAATCCATGAAAACACCTCCTTTCAAGTCAAGTTTGAGCAAACAGGTCCAAGGACCTCTTCCGGCCCTTCGGGCCACCTTCTCCGGGGATGCCACCGGCATCCCGCGCTTCGCGCCCGTGCGCGGGGCTGCGCCGCTTGCAAAGACTTGCAGGCGAGCATGGTCCTTCCCCGCCAGTTCAAAGACCTCTTCCGGCCCTTCGGGCCACCTTCCCCGTGCGCGGGGAAGGCTTGGCGTCCCCTTTGGGGAAGCTGGCGGCGCAGCCGTCTGAAGGGGTACCTGCTCGCATAAGCAAATGACGTCGATGCAATACGTTCGATTTTCATCGAGCAGCCATATCGATGCCGTTTGTTTCCCCTATCGGCCCTGCGGGCCACTTCCCCCGAAGGGGGAAGCTGTTCTCGCCCGTGCGCGGGGAAGGCTTGGCGTCCCCTTTGGGGAAGCTGGCGGCGCAGCCGTCTGAAGGGGTCCCTGCTCGCATAAGCAAATGACGTCGATGCAATACGTTCGTTTTTCATCGAGCAGCCATATCGATGCCGTTTGTTCCCCCTATCGGCCCTGCGGGCCACTTCCCCCGAAGGGGGAAGCTGTTCTCGCCCGTGCGCGGGGAAGGCAACCTCATCCGTCAGCTGCGCTGACACCTTCCCCAGAGGGGAAGGCTTGGCGTCCCCTTTTGGGAAGCTGGCGGCGCATCCGTCTGAAGGGGTACCTGCTCGCAGCAGCAAATAGCGTCGATGTAATGAGTTCGATTTTCATCGAGCAGCCATATCGATGCCGTTTGTTTCCCCTATCGGCCCTTTGGGCCACTTCCCCCGAAGGGGGAAGCTGTTCTCGCCCGTGCGCGGGGAAGGCAACCTCATCCGTCAGCTGCGCTGACACCTTCCCCAGAGGGGAAGGCTTGGCGTCCCCTTTTGGGAAGCTGGCGGCGCATCCGTCTGAAGGGGTACCTGCTCGCAGCAGCAAATAGCGTCGATGTAATGAGTTCGATTTTCATCGAGCAGCCATATCGATGCCGTTTGTTTCCCCTATCGGCCCTTTGGGCCACTTCCCCCGAAGGGGGAAGCTGTTCTCGCCCGTGCGCGGGGAAGGCAACCTCATCCGTCAGCTGCGCTGACACCTTCCCCAGAGGGGAAGGCTGGGCGTCCCATTGGGGGAAGCTCCGCGTACAAGCCCGAGTCCTCTGCGGGGATCAGCTGAAGATGCGGCTGAGCCAGGATGATTCTTCGCGGGTTTTCTCGGTTTCGGCGGGGGCTGTGGTGTGATTGGTGTAGCGGGCTACGAGGGCCTTGAGGGCATCGCCGAGGTCGGTGTGCTCTTTGGCGAGCACGAGGGGGACGCCGTCGCGCAGGGATTGGCTGGCAGCGCGGAAGTCGTTGGGCAGGACGTGGTAGAAGGGCTCGTCGAGGAGCTTCTGCACGTCAGCCAGGCTGATGCGTGTCTTGGCATCGCTGCGGTTCAGCACCAGTCTTATTTTGTTCTTATCATAGCCCAGCATCTTCAATGTGTCCATACCAATTTTCATATTTTTTATGGTCGGGATAAAGTCGACGATGCCGAGGAATGTGACGATGGTGGAGAGGTCGAGCATGGCGAGGTTCAGGGTGCTGAACATCGAGGCCATATCGATGAGGATGTAGTCGTACTGGACCTGAAGTTTGCGTATGGCGCGCACGGCGTAGTCGTGATGGATGTTGTAGGCTTCTTCGAGGGCCTTGGGTGCCGCGAGTACCGAGAAGGAGACGTCGCCGTTCTGGTAGGGCGTCAGAAAGTCCTGGACGCGGCAGGAGTCGCCTTCGACCTGCATGGTGCGCTGTACGTCAGCCAGGGTCCGCAGTGGCTCGAGATGAAGGTAGTTGCAGACGTCTCCGAACTGCAGGTCGAAGTCGGCGAGGCAGACGCGATAGCCTTCATGGGCGAGTTCCGAGGCCATGTTGCAGGCGACGAGGGTTTTGCCGACGGCTGAGGCGGTGCTGAAAAAGGTGATGACGATGCCATTGACAGGCGTCGGCCGGTTTTCTGTTGACATAGGCATCTTCCTTTCGTTGATGATTGCTTCTTGGGTTGCAAGTCCATGGACCTCATCCGTCAGCCTGTGGCTGCCACCTTCTCCGGGGATGCCCCCGGCATCCCGCGCTTCGCGCCCGTGCGCGGGGCTGCGCCGCTTGCAAAAACTTGCAGGCGAACATGGTTCTTCCCCGATAGTTCAAGGACCTCTTCCGCCCCTGCGGGCCACCTTCCCCGTGCGCGGGGAAGGCTGGGGCGTCCCCCTATCGGCCCTACGGGCCACTTCCCCCGAAGGGGGAAGCTGTTCGCGCCCGTGCGCAGCGGGGAAGAAGTCCTCGGGCGCCAGAGCTTTATTTGTCCATGTGGCTGAGGATCTCGCGGGCGCTCGCTTTGATGCGGTCGCCGGGGGCTTCGCTGCTTTCTGTCTCGACCCTTGTGGTCAGGGCTGAGGACTTAGATGCGGCTTTGGCTTCTTTGGCCAGCTGCTCGTTGGATTTCTCGGGGATTTCGCCGTTGAGGTCGACCTGCTTCATGCTGCGGTCTTCACGGCGGCTGTCATTGTAGGCATCCTCCATATCAGCCGACATGCGGGCCGGTGTTTCTTCGCTGACGACGCGCGGCGTAATCAGGACAATGATTTCCGTGCGCGTATGCGAGTTGTTGTGGTATTTGAAGAGTTCGCCGATCAGCGGGATGTTGCCGAGCAGCGGCACTTTCTGAATGGTCTTGGCGTCGTCGGAATTCAGCAGGCCGCCGATAACCATGGTCATGCCCGAAGGGATGTTGACGGTCGTGTAGGCGGAGCGAGTCGCGATGCCCGGCATGCGGTAGCCGTCTTTCGTGACGGCGTTGTTCCAGTCGAGGCGGCTGACCTGCGTCTCGAGCTCCGTCGTGATGTTGCCGTCCTGGTCAACCGTCGGGGCCTTGAGGTCGAGGCCGATGCCGTATTCCTTGTATTCCGTCGTCGTCGAGCCAAAGCCGTTCGAGGATTCATACGGAATCTCGCCGCCGATGAGGATTTTGGCGTCCTTGCCGCTCATGGTCGTGACATTCGGACGCGAGACGACGCGGGCCTTGCCGTTCTCGATGAGCGCATGGATCTCGGCGTTGATCTTCGAGAAATGCGTGAAGAGCCAGTTGCGGTTGTACCAGTGGCTGCCGGCGCTGCGCTGGCTGCCGTACGATTCACCGGCATAGAACGTGCCGGCGTTGTTCATGGTGATGCCATTATTATCCGTATCGCTCATATCCTGCGAGGTGTAGTTGATGCCGAGGTTCTTGGCATCGGTCGAGCTCAGCTCGACGAACATCGCCTCGATGTTAATCTGGTCGGGATTCGTCATCTCGAGCATGTTGACGACGGAATCGTCGATGTCGCCGCGCGAGTCGTCCGAGGAGCCGAGGCTCGAACCCAGCGACTGCAGCGAGCCGCTGCCCGAGGACGAGGAGCTGCTCTGACTCTTGCCGGAGGAGGAGCCGCCCGTGCTGCTGCCCGTGCCCGCATAGAGCTTGGCGATCTTGTAGGCGAGGTCGCGCTCGTACTGGTTCTTGACGGCACCGCGCAGGAGAATCTTGCCGCCGATCATCTGGACGCGGACGCCCGGCAGGTCAATGGCTTCCTGGACGATCTTCGCGAGGCCCGAGTCCTGATTGGAGACGGTGACGCGATATTCGTAGCGGTAGCCGTTGCTGGCCCAGACGTTCAGAGTCGTCGTGCCCGGCGAGATGCCGATGATGTTGAGCGAGGAGCGGTCGACGAGGCTGACGTCGGCGATTTTCGGATTGGCAATGGCCACGCGCGTGATGCTGCGGCCCGTGTTGAGATAATACGACTGGTTGAGGTCGATGGAGACCGGCGTGTACTGCGCATAGGCGGGAGCCGGGGCCAGTACGGCCGTCACAGCCAGGGTGCCTGCGGCCAGGCCGAATAAGGCGTTTTTCATTTGACTCCCTCCCTCGTTGCGGTCACGCCGCGGATGACTTCGATGGTATGCCCGAGGACGGGGACGGGGCCGCCCGCGGAGCCCGCAGATGGGACAGAGGGGGGCGCCGACTGTGCCGCCGGTGCGCTGTAGCTGTAGGATGGGGCAGGAGCCGAGGAGGCCGGCGGTGCCGGCTGATTCTGGGAGCCGCCCGTGCCCTGCGGCACGCCCGTGTAGTCGGTATCAAAGGTGTACATGTCGCGCGGCTTGAAGGGGCGGAGGTCCAGGTAGAGCGTGCCTTCCTGGGAGGCCACGGCCAGCTTGAGGGCTTCGGCGGGCTTGAGCGCCACGGTAGCCGTCGCCATGCTGTCCGAGGCCGCCTTGGTGCTCGTGCTCGTGTTGCCGCTTGAATCGGTGCTGGCTGCCGGCAGATTGGCATTCTTGTTGATGCCGAGCAGGAGGACGTTCTGCAGGATGATGCGGCCGTTCATGCCGCTTTCCTTGGAGCCCGTGATGACCATGATGTCCACGTAGTCGCCGGGATGTGCAAAGCCGGAAACGCCCGTGACATCGGAGATGGGAATCGTGACGGCGCGGCAGTCCGGCGGGATGATGCCGGTGAAGCCGGCCATGCGGATGTCGCTGTAGACCTTGCGTGAGGTCACGATGTCGCCCTGCTGGATGGCCGTGCTGGCCGGATGGTCGATGGCGTCCGCCACGTCGTGAAAGGCGCCTTCGGGCACCATGTCACTCGGGACTTCGACGACCTTCAGCATGTCTTCCTTGACGACGGTGCGCTCGGGGATATCCTGCTTGGCCGCGACGACCTGCACGAGGTTCGACGGGGTCTTGGCTACGGGCTTTTCGTCCGAGCCGGACATCGCGAAGTAAACCATGAGGCCGAGCAGGCAGCTGACAACGGCAGCTGCGATGACCCATTGACGATATGTAATTTTGTCCAGGAATTCGCGGATGCGTTCCGCAAATTTCATACGATTTGCCATACTGTCATTCCTTCTGTAATCGTTTGGTCGAAGCGTTCGACGATGAATGCTGTATTCCTTGCTGCCGGGGATGATGCAACATTCCCCATTCTTTAATATCCAGTATACCATATCCGCTATAAGTTGGTTCAACTTTTTTGACGATTGTGCCGGTTTTTGCTAGGATAGGGGACAGATGATACCTAGCTTATATTCTTGGGGGTCTTATCATGTTCATCTTGATGAAATGCGTACTGGCCGGGCTGCTCGCCGCGGGAAGCGGCTTGCTCGGCTGCCGCTGGATTGATGCCCTGTACCAGAAGTCCACGGCCATCCTGAGCTTTCCGGACAAGGTGGCTTCTCAGCAGGCGCGCCGCCCGCGGGAGTTCATCCCGACGCTTTTCCTGCTCTTCGCGTTCACGCTCATCACGATGCATCATCTGCATCCGCTGCGCCTGGCATTTTTGCTCGTGTTCCAATATTTCATGCTGCTCTACACCTGGACCGATATGGAGCAGCATGTCATGTTTGACCGCATGATGATCCCGTTTGCCGTGCTCGGCGTGATCTCGCTGCCGGTGCTCGAGCGCGTTGTGACGGATCATATTGAGGCGGCAGCGGTCGGCGGCATCGTGTTCCTGCTGCTGGCCATCGTGACGCACGGAGGGATTGGCGGCGGCGATATCAAGCTCATTGCGGTGCTCGGGCTGTGGCTCGGCACGGATATGCTGCTGACGATCGTGATTTCGGGTGTGGTGCTTGCCGGCATTGCCGCAATCATCATGCTCGTGACGAAGAAGAAGGGGCGTCAGGATTATTTCGCGTACGGGCCGTATTTTACGCTGAGTGCGCTGGCGTTTACGCTGCTCTGAATGCACGCGCATGCAAAAAGCCTTGCCACTGGCAGTTGCCAGCAGCAAGGCTTTTCTCTTCCACCGCTGCGCGGTCCCCCTTCCCCGGGGATGCCACCGGCATCCCGCGCTTCGCGCCCTGCGGGAGACGGCTTGGGGAATCTTCCCCTGCGGCAGAACAATGCGTGCAGCGCGTGCAGCAAGCAGCGCAGCGCACGGGGAACGCTCAGCGGACGCGCATTTCGCGGGCTTGTTCGTGGAGGCGGGCGATGCGGTCGGCGGTGTCGGGGTGCGTGCTGAAGAGTTTGGTGATGGCTTTGCCGGTGCCCTCAAACGGGTTGACGATGTACATGTGTGCCGTGGCCGGCTGAGCTTCCGGCATCGGGGCAGCGTGCGTGGCGTAGTAGTCGATTTTCTCGAGAGCTGCGGCGAGGTAATTCGGGTTGCCGCAGATCTCGCCGCCATCCTTGTCGGCCTCGTATTCACGCGAACGCGAGATGGCCATCTGAATGAGCAGGGCGGCAAGCGGGGCCAGGATGATGACGGCCAGGCTCACGAGGATGTTGCCGCTGCTGCCCTCGTCGTCGCTGCTGCCACCGCCGAAGAACGCGAAGAACTGCGCCACGTAGCCGATGACCGTGGCCATCATGGCGACGACCGTCGAGGTCAGGATGTCGCGGTTCTTGACGTGGGAGAGCTCATGTGCGAGGACTCCTGAGAGCTCGTCGTAGTCGAGGACGCGCATGATGCCCGTCGTGACGGCCACGGCGGCATGCGAGGGATCACGGCCGGTCGCGAAGGCATTCGGCACGTCCGTATCGATGATGCAGACGCGCGGCATCGGCAGGCCAGCGCGCTCCGCGAGGCGCTCGACGAGCGCGTAGAGCTGCGGCGCTTCTTCGCGCGTGACTTCCTGCGCACCCGTGGAACGCAGCACGAGGGAATCACTGCACCAGTAGGTATAGGCATTCATGGCCAGCGAGATGATGAGCATGATCATCATGCCGCTGCGGCCGCCCACGAGCCCGCCGATGAAGATCATCAGAGCGGCCATGAGCACCATGAGGAACAAGGTCTTGAGGTTATTCATAAAAACTCCTCCTTCAACAGAAAAAGGCAAAAGGTAAGCTGCCGTCAGGCGTTCTTCTGCGCGGCACGGCGGTTCAGGCAGTATCCCGCAGCAAGTACGAGGATGACAAAGCCTATCTTGAGCGGGAGTGCGTAGGGGGTGAGGAAAGCACCGACGGCGGGGTCTTCCGTCATGAGTTCGGCCGAGGTCCAGCCGAGAATGCCGGCGCCGAGATAGATGAGCGCGGGCACTTTCAGCATGATCATCAGGAAGATCTGTGCGCCGAACAGCACGATGGGGATGGAGATCATGAGGCCGCAGATGATGAGGCTCCACTTGCCGTGCGGCACGGTATTCGCGACGCCGGCGAGCGACAGGATGTTGTCGATGCTCATAATGAAATCCGCAATGAGGATGGTGCGCACGGCCTCGCCGAAGGTGGCCGGCTGCTTTTTCCCCTCGCCGGGCTTTTCATCGTGACGGTCCGTCAGGAGGCGCACGGCGATGAAGAGCAGTGCGGCGCCGCCGACAAATTCGACGTAAGGCGAGGCGAGCAGCCCCGTGGCGAACAGGGTGCAGACGATGCGGATGCCCACGGCGCCGAGGCCGCCCGCGATGATGGCCTTGCGCCGGTTGTGCTGCGGCAGATTCTTGCAGGCCAGCGCGATGAGGATCGCGTTGTCGCCCGACAGCAGCAGGTCCAGCAGCAGGATGCCCGAGAGCGCAGCCAGCCACTCCGGCGAGAACATGCCTGCAAACAGATTATCCAAAAGTATCACTCCCCCAAGATGTGACGAAATATACGAAAAACCCTGCCCTACCTGCCGCCGAGCGGTTGGATAGGGCAGGGTCTTGCTTACTCGCGCCGGCCACACCGGGACAGCTCATGTCCGTACTGACGATGGTGGTCGTTCAGCTACTCCCCCTGTTGGAAGTATGCATATTTCATAATCTCAATATAGCACAATGCAGCGGCTTTGGCAAGTAAAAGTCAAAAAATCAGATATCGAGGTTGCGCACGAGCTTGGCGTTCTCCTCGATGAACTGGCGGCGCGGCTCGACCTTGTCGCCCATGAGGATCGTGAAGAGCTCATCGGCTTCCTCGGCATCCTCCATCTCGACGCGCAGCATCGTGCGGCCCTCGGGATCCATGGTCGTTTCCCAGAGCTGCTCCGGATTCATCTCGCCAAGGCCTTTGTAGCGCTGGACGGTAACGCCGTCGCGGCCGACCTCGTCGAGCTTGCGCGAGAGCTCGTCATCACTGTAGGTGTACCAGTGCTTCTTGCCCTTGCGGATCTGATAGAGCGGAGGCTGAGCGATGTAGACATGGCCGTGCTCGATGAGCGGCTTCATGTAGCGGTAGAGGAAGGTCAGGAGCAGCGTGCGGATGTGCGCGCCGTCAACATCGGCATCCGTCATGATGATGATTTTGCCGTAGCGGCGCTTCGAGATGTCGAAGTCCTCGCTGATGCCCGTACCGAAGGCCGTGATCATCGTGCGAATCTCGGCATTCGCGAAGATCTTGTCGAGGCGTGCCTTCTCGACGTTGAGGATCTTGCCGCGCAGCGGCAGGATGGCCTGGAAGCGGCGGTCGCGGCCCTGCTTGGCCGAGCCGCCTGCGGAATCACCCTCGACGAGGTAAATCTCGGCCTGCTCCGGGTCCTTGATGGAGCAGTCCGCGAGTTTGCCCGGCAGGCTCGATACCTCGAGAGCGTTCTTGCGGCGCGTGAGCTCGCGGGCCTTGCGGGCAGCTTCGCGGGCGCGGGCGGCCATGATGGCCTTCTCGATGATTTTCTTCGTGATGACGGGGTTCTCCTCGAAGTATTCGGAGAGGCCCTCGGTGACGATGGAGTCGACGATGCCGCGCACCTCGGAGTTGCCGAGCTTCGTCTTCGTCTGGCCCTCGAACTGCGGCTCGCGAATCTTGAGGCTGATGACGCACGTCAGTCCCTCGCGGACGTCGTCACCCGAGAGATTGGCGTCCTTGTCCTTGAGGATGCCCTGCTTGCGTGCGAAGTCATTGGCTGCACGCGTCAGCGCGAGCTTGAAGCCCGCAAGGTGCGTGCCGCCCTCTTCGGTGTTGATGTTGTTGACGAAGGAGTAGATGTTCTCCTGGTAGCTGTCGTTGTACTGCATGGCGATCTCGACGACCGTATCGTCCTTGACGCCGTTGAAGTAGATGGGCTCCGGGTTGAGCTTCTCTTTCTTGCGGTTGAGATGCTCGACAAAGGAGCTGATGCCGCCTTCGAAATGGAACGTCTCGTTCTTGACAGGATCGACGCGGTCGTCTGCAAGGCTGATCGTGATGCCGTGATTCAGAAAGGCGAGCTCGCGCAAGCGATGGCGCAGCGTCTCGTAGCTGTAGGTCGTGACCGAGAAGATTTCCGGGTCCGGTACGAAGTGGACGCGCGTGCCCGTCTCTTCCGTCGTGCCGACAACCGTCAGCGGCTTCACGGTAACGCCGCGCTTGAAGGCAATCTCATAAATCTTGCCGTCGCGCTTGACCTGGACTTCCATGCTCGTCGAGAGGGCGTTGACGACGGAGACGCCGACGCCGTGCAGGCCGCCCGATACCTTGTAGCCATCGCCGCCGAATTTGCCGCCCGCGTGCAGGACGGTCAGAACGACCTCAACGGCGGGCTTGCCGCTCTCGTGCATATCAACCGGGATGCCGCGACCATTGTCGACGACTGTGATGCTGTTGTCCTTCTCGATCGTGACCTCGATGTGGTCGCAGTAGCCGGCCAGGGCCTCATCGATGGAGTTGTCGACGACTTCATAGACGAGGTGATGCAGGCCGCGCTCCGACGTGCTGCCGATGTACATGCCCGGACGCATGCGGACGGCCTCGAGGCCTTCAAGGATCTGGATCTGCTCGGCGCCGTAATCGGCGTCAACGGCCGTGACCTCTGCACTCGATTCATCGCGGTGGATCTCAACGCCCGTGGTATCGAGGTCCTTATCCGTCAAATCCTCCTGCACGGCAGGCTCAGCCGGCGTCAAGTCGATCGTTTTCTTATCGTTATCGTTTGCCATAAAATCTTCTACGCTCCAATCATTCAGAAGTATCCATATCGAAAATCTGCCGTGAGCGCCGCCTGAGTGTGGCCGGCGATATGACGGACAGATACATCTTGTCTGGTGTGATCACGAGGGACTTGATCATCTCCCGCGTGGCGTCGGCCCGCAGGACGCGGCCTTCCCGGCGCCGTCTCTCCAAAAAACGTGCATTGTCGCCGTCACGGAACATCTCGTAGTCGTAGATGGCGATGATATCCTTGGTGCGCACAGAGGCACCGTTGCCAAGATGCAGGAACATGACGCTCATCCTTTCTTTTCTTGCACGTCTTGTGCGCCCCGCGGCCTGGAGGCTGCCGCCTTCCTGCCGTGTTCAGCATGGCGCAGCGGGACGACCTCGTAGCGCCGCGGAGCCTTGTAGTCCTTCGGGCGGTGCAGGTTGAAGCGCAGGTCGTAGATGGCGCGCTTCATGACCTCCTCCGTCAGCTTGTCGGGCGGCAGGCAGCGGTAGAGCATGACGAGGTTCTTGGCCGCGAGGCTCTCCGTATCCGTTACCTCAACAGTGGACGCCAGCTGCTGGACGAGCAGGGCGCGCTGCTCATTGACGATCTTGGTCGTGCAGTCCGGCACGTATTCATGGACCTCAGCGTAGCGGGCCCAGGGGATGTCCCGCAGCACGCCGCGCACCTTCGCGCGAAGCTCCTCCTCTTTCTTCATGCGGCAGGCCGGACAGAGCCGGTCTTCCGGTGCACAGAGCCTGCCGCATGAGGCGCAGGGATGCCATTCTTCCTGAGCGTGCAGCTTGTCGAGCTGGCGCTGCTTGCGGTAGAGACCGCGCAGGGACATGGCCAGGTCTTCATCCTCGATGCCTGCGGCCAGCCTCTGCGCGTCGGCTATATCCTGCTCCGTCAGGGGGATCTGGCGGCGCTTCCTGCCGATGTCGGGTTCTTCCTCACCGGCGTCTCGTGCGAGCCAGGTCCCTCCGCTCGAACGGTCCGGCACGGCCGGCTTCTCCCATTTCTTGACGAAGCGCATCTCCTTGATGAGTGCCTGTCCGGCATAGTTGTTGACATTCTGGACAATCTGCGGCATCATCATGCGGATCTCCTGCGCCCAGACGGAATCATCGCTCGTCGCATAGAGCACCTTGTTGCGGATGCCCATGACCTTGACATGGCGTGCAATGGCGTCGCCCGCAATGTCCACCCAGTGCCAAAGCACCCAGTGCGCATAAAACTCCTTTTCCTGTTTCGGACCAAGAGCATGAATGGCTTTCGGGATGATGGTCGCCGTATGCTCCAGTCCCGGCATGCGTCTTGCCATGCAATCACCTCGAGACGGTTCCCTGTTTCACCTGATAATACGTGCCGAAGCGTTCCTGCGGGAAGTAAGCCGCATCCGTGGCCGTGATGAGCGTCTGGATGCGCTCGCGGCGGATGAAGTCCAGGAGCTGGCGCCGGCGCAGGGCGTCGAGCTCGCTCATGACGTCATCGAGCAGCAGGATGGGGTATTCGCCCGTCTCCGAGCGCAAGAATTCCAGTTCCGCGAGCTTCAGCGAGAGGACGCCCGTGCGCTGCTGCCCCTGCGAGCCGAAGGTCCGCAGATTGATGCCGTTGACGAAGAGGACCATGTCATCGTGATGCGGCCCGATGCTCGTCGAGCCGCGCAGGATATCCGTACCGCGGCATTTCTCCAGCATTTCATTATACCATGAAGCGAGAGGCTTTGTCATGTGTTCCTGCTCGAGCCCGGCAATCTCGTAGGTCACGGCGAGGTTCTCCTGGTCGCCGGAGATGCGGCGCTGCATGAGATTGGCGAGCATGTTGAGCTTCCGCACGGCTTCCTGGCGCTTCTGCGTGATCTTCTCGGCACTCGCGGCGAGCTGCACATCCCAGAGGTCAAGCATCGAGGCATCCGCCCGGTGTTCGCGGATGCGCTTCAAGAGCGTATTGCGCTGCGAGAGGATGCGGTTGTACTGCAGGAGCTCGTGATAGTAGGCAGGGCTCGCCTGTGAGATCTCACTGTCTAAAAAGCGCCGGCGGCCAGCCGGCGCTCCCTTGATGAGGAAGAGGTCCTCCGGAGAGAAGAGGACGGTATTGAGATTGCCGACGAGTTCCTTCAGGGGAATCGTCTGCCCGTTGAGCAGCATGCGGCGGCGCTTGTTGCGGCTGAACGCAAAGGCGAGCTTGTTGGCGACACCGCGGCGCTCGAAGGTCAGCTCGATGCTCGCGTCATCCGCCTGCCAGCGGATGAGGTCGGCATCGGCATGCGTCCGGTGCGAACGGCCCAGGGAAGCATAGCAGACGGCTTCGACGATATTCGTCTTGCCCTGGGCGTTGGCCCCGAGAAAGATATTGATGCTCGGCGAAAGCTCGAGATTCAGCTCATTATAGTTCCGATAATTTCTCAGCTTAATAGAACGAACATACATTCTCTTTTATCCTTCTTCGTGGACGACCTTCCAGGCTCCGAGGCCCTCGATCTCGATGATGTCACCGTCATGGAGCTTGCGGCGGCGGGCGCTTTCGACCTCGCCGTTGCGCCTGATGCGGCGTTCCTCAATGAGGATTTTCGTTTCGCCGCAGGAGGGCAGGATGCCTGCCCATTTGAGGAATTGGTCGAGCTGGATTTCTGCGGTATCAATCTTGACGTTTTCGATATTCATGATGCGTCCTTTCTCTGTGGCAGAATCAGTGAGCCGTGCGCACCGGCGTCACGATGTAGATGAATGCCTCGTCTTCAGCTTCCTGGATGGAAGCCGGCGAGAGCGGTTGATTGAGGCTGATGCGGCACTGCTGGCCATCGATGTTCTTGAGCACATCGATGATGTACTGTGCATTGAAGGCGATGGTGAGAGCCGGACCATCGATCTCGGCCGGCACGTACTCTTCGGCATTACCGATTTCTGGATTGTTCGACGTGATATGAATCTGCTGGCCATCGAATTCAAGCTTGATGATGTTGTATTCGCCCGAACGGGAAATCAGGGAAACACGATCGACGGCCGCACTGAACTCCGCCGTGTTGACGAGGACATGCGTTGCGAACTTCGGCGGGATGACGCCGCGGTAGTTCGGGAACTGTCCCTCGATGAGGCGGGACATCATGTAGAGATTGTCGAAGGAGAAGCTGATCTGGTTGTACGAGCAGGTTACTTTGACATCGGTCGGGATATCCGAAACCATGTTGTGGAGAAGTTCCTGCAGGATACGAGCGGGGATGATGATCTTGATGTTGCCGATGGACTGATCGAACGTCTCGGCTTTGACGGCCAGACGGTGTGTGTTTGTTGCAGCCATCGTGACTTTGTTCTCGGTGACTTCAAGCGAGCAGCCCGTGAAGACCGGACGGGATTCATCGCTGCTGCAGGCAAAGACCGTTTTCTTGATGAGTCCGCGCAGGATATTGTCCTTGATGCTGAAGGAAAGGTTGCCTTCAAATGGTTTGATGGTCGGGAATTCTGCGGCGTTCATCGAAAGAAGCGTGAATTTTGCCTGATTCGATTCAATCAGGACGATGTTGGCATCGCGATTGAAGGAAAGTTTGACGGTATCCCCAGGCAGCTTGCGGACAACTTCCTGGAAATAACGGCCTGCGAGGGCGATTTCCCCTTCTTCCGTGACGTCTGCTTCGATGCGTGCCACGAGTCCAATCTCATAATTGGTGGCCTGGAGTTCCAGGATGCCATTGGCTGCTTTGAGGTAAATTCCTGAGAGGATGGGGGTTTGCGGCTTGTTGGCCACGGCTTTCGATACGATTTGCAGGGCATTGGCGAGTTCATTTTTCTGGCAGGTTATTTTCATGTTGGGCCTTCTCTCTGTTTTTCTATGATAGGACTGAAATATATATATAAATAGCCGACGTAGTAGTAGGCCGTGTGGAAAAGTGGATAAGTGGCTGTATGGCGCTTGGGTGTTCACCGTTTGCTGTGGGTAACTTGTTCATAACAATAGGGGAGGTTATCCACAGTTTCCACGGCGGTAAACTCCCCTTTCGGTTATCCACATTGTGTCGACAGGAAATCCATAGGGTTCTCCACAAGGTTATCCACGTCGTATGGTTCGCTTTTTTACATTTTCTGGATGCTCTCGATAAGGTCGTTGATAATCTTATGGAGCTTCGGGTTGTCCTCACGTTCCTTGTTAATTTTATCGTAAGCGTGCAGGACGGTCGTATGGTCGCGGCCTCCGAAGAAGTTGCCAATCTGTGGCAGCGACGTATCGGTGAGCTCGCGGCAAAGGTACATGGCAATCTGACGCGGGAAGGCGATGCTGCGCGTGCGCTTCTTCGCGTGCAGGTCCTCGATCCTGATCTTGAAGTAGGAAGCGACGATTTCCTGGATGACCTCGAGCGTCACTTCTTTCTTGCGGTTGTTCGGGAAGACATCCTTGAGCGCTTCGGCGACGACCTCGGTTGTCACGGGCTTCTTGATGAGCGAGGCGTAAGCGACGACACGGGTCAGCGCGCCTTCGAGCTCACGGATGTTGCTGTCGATGCGGTTGGCGATGAACATCAGCACATCGTTCGGCACGTCGACATGGTCGAGCAGGGCCTTGTTCTTGAGGATGGCGATGCGCGTCTCGAGGTCCGGCGCCTGGATATCGGTGATCAGGCCGCCTTCAAAGCGGGAGCGCAGGCGGTCTTCGAGCTTCTGCACTTCGCGCGGCGGGCGGTCGGATGACAGGATGATCTGCTTGTCCGCCACGTGCAGGGCGTTGAACGTATTGAAGAATTCTTCCTGCGTGCTCTGCTTGCCTGAGAGAAACTGGATATCGTCGACCATCAGGATGTCGATGGTGCGGTATTTCTGGCGGAAAAGCTCGGCCTTGCCTTCCTGGATCGCGCGGATGATTTCGTTCGTGAACTGTTCGCTCGAGACGTAGAGCACGCGCATCTCAGGATGGTTCTGCAGCACGCGGTTGCCGATGGCGTGCATCAGGTGCGTCTTGCCGAGTCCGACGCCGCCGTACATGAAGAACGGATTGTACACCTTGCCTGGCGATTCGGCGACAGCCATGGCCGCCGCATGAGCGAAGCGGTTGGAACTGCCGGTTACGAATGTCTCGAAGGTGTATTTGGGGTTCAGGGAAGAGCGGTCGCCGGGGGCGACGATGTGCATGTCGCCATTGTCGACGACTGGTGCCGGCTGCTCCTGGAAGAGCGAGCCCTGGTCCGGGTTTTCTTTTTTCGCGCGGCCGCCCGTATGCGTACTGACGGCCGGAGATGGTTCTTCCTTTGGCTTTTCAGGGACGGGGGCGGCTGGAATGATTTCGAGTGTCACTTTATGCTTGCTGCCGAGGACGGCACTGACGGCGTCTTCGACAATCGTGAGGTAATGGCTGGTAATCCAGTCCTTGACGAGATCATTCTGCACGCTGAGGATGAGTTCGTCGTCAGCCAGGGAGAGCGGTTTGACTGATGCGAACCACTTGAAGGCTGACTCGGCGAGCGATTCCTTCATCTTGGTGAGGATCTGCTCCCAGACAGCCTGCAGCTGTGTCTGCTCCATGAAAAAAATCCTTTCCTGCTATTAGAATATGTAGAAACTTTTTCCACAGGTGCATAATTTTATCCACATTTTTATCCACACGTGTGGATAACTCGAAGGTTCTCCTGGGGTTGAGGCGGGAAGCGTGGATATTGCTTAGAGATTCGCGAGCCTTGTCAGGCAGGGCACCAATGGGTTTTCCGCACAATAATCAACAATATCTTATCAAAATCAGGGGGACTTATCAACAGTTTTTATGTGAGCAAGTCCCAATGAGGCGCGAAATATCCACAGGCCGGGGGAAAAAGACAAGGGAAAATCCTTGACATTCCACAAGCGGCTAGTCTATAATTTGACATAGTTAAAATTCTGATACTATGCTTCTATACAGCCATTTAGTTCAGAAAACAGCAAAACCAAAGGAGGTGTTGAGGGAATGAAACAGACTTATCAGCCGAACAACCATTGGAGAAAGCAGACCCATGGCTTCCGTGAGCGCATGAAGACGAAGGGCGGCCGTCTCGTTCTGAAGAGAAGACGCCAGCGCGGCAGAAAGAAGCTTTCGGCATAAATCGAGATGAGGTCACTTCGGTGGCCTTTTTTACTATGATGAACGCGTTTTACTTTTCTGTTTGTTTTTGGGGAATTGCGAATGCTTACCTTACCGAGAAAACGGATCATCAAGCGGCGCAGTGATTTCCAGCGTGTCTACCGGGTTGGCCGTTCGTATGCGAACCGGTATTTTGTGCTCTATGTATTCCCGGCTGCGAATGTCCGCGGGCGGGTTGGCTTTGCTGCCGGCAAGAAGCTGGGCTGTGCCGTGGTACGCAATCGCGTCAAGCGTCTGCTGCGCGAAAGTTACCGGCTGCATCAGGAGCTTCTGCGCGACGATGTCGCCCTGCTCCTCGTCGGACGCAAGGCCATGGTCGAAGCCAAGTGCCAGGTCGTCGAGAAAGCTTTCCTGAAAGTCGGGAAGAAGGCCGGCATTTTCGCATCGCCTGTCCCGGATAGAGGAAAGAGGTCCTGACGGATGATGAAGAAGGTGCTCCTGCTGCTCGTGCGGTTTTATCGCGGCTTTATCTCACCGCTTCTGCCGCCTTCCTGCCGCTATGTCCCGACCTGTTCGGAGTATGCTCTCATCGCCATCGAGCGCTACGGCGCCCGCCGCGGCGGTTATCTGGCCTTGAAGCGCATCCTGCGCTGCCATCCCTTCCACAAGGGCGGCTATGATCCTGTACCGTGAATGATTCTTGTATGTGCGGCGCCTGCCGCCTGCATCGTGTGTGCAAATTAATAACGTTTCTTTTAGATTAGGATGTGATACATTGGGTTTCTTTGCAACGATTTTCGAGCCGATTGAACATATCCTGCAGGTTGTCCTGCAGGCCCTCTACCATGTCACGGAGCTGGTTGGCCCCGGCAGCTACGGCGTGGCCATCATCCTCCTGACGATTGTCATCAAGATGATCCTCTATCCGCTGACGGTAAAGCAGGTTCGTTCCATGAAGGCGATGCAGGAGCTTTCGCCGAAGATGAAGAAGATTCAGGAGAAGTACAAGGACAATCCGCAGGTCATGCAGCAGAAGGTCGGCGCGCTCTACAAGGAAGCCGGCGTCAATCCGCTCGCAGGCTGCCTGCCGCTGCTCATCCAGATGCCGATTCTCATGGGCATGTACTATTCCCTGTACAATTTCACGTATCCGACGCCGGAATCCGCGCAGTTCCTCTGGCTGCCGAGCATGTCTGATCCGGATCCGTACTACATCCTGCCGGTGCTCTCGGCACTGACGACGTTCCTGCAGCAGAAGCAGACGACGACGGAAATGAATCAGCAGATGAAGATCATGATGACGGTTATGCCGCTCTTCATCGGCTGGATCAGCTTGAATTTCCCCTCGGGCCTCGTGCTCTACTGGGTCACGATGAACATCGTACAGATTGCCCAGCAGTGGTGGATGTACCGCGATAGCAACGACACCAAGAAAAAGGAGGCTGCCTGATATGGCAGAAACCATGGAATGGACGGGGAAGACGGTCGAGGCGGCATTGGCCGCCGCGGCCGCATCGCTCGGCTGCAGCGAGGAAAGCCTTGAGTACACGGTGCTCGAGCAGCCATCCCGCGGTTTCCTGGGCATCCTGGGCCGCAAGCCGGCCCGCATCCGCGTGCGTCAGGAAGAGCCGGAAAAGGCGCCCCTTACGGATGCATCGGCTGATGTAGAGGAGCTCGAAGAAAGTCTGGCCGAGGAAGCCGGTGCTGCGGCGCCGACGCTCCTTGAGCAGGAGCAGCGGGCAAGGAAATTCCTCGAGGATGTCTTTGCCGCGATGAAGATCGAGGTGGAGCTCGTGCGCGAAGAGCACGAGGATGGCATCATCTTCCATCTGGAAGGCAAGAACCTCGGTATCCTCATCGGCAAGCACGGGCAGACGCTCGATGCACTGCAGTATCTGGCAAATCTGGCGGCCAATCACGGCACGAGCTCGGAGCGCCTGCACGTCATCCTCGATGTGGAGGGCTACCGCGCGCGCCGCGAGGAGACGCTGACGCGCCTTGCGGGGCATTTGGCCGAGAAGGCCTGCCGCATCGGGCAGGAGATCCATCTCGAACCGATGAACCGCCACGAGCGCAAGATCATCCACATGGCGCTGCAGGACAGCCGCAAGGTGTCGACGTATAGTGCCGGTGAAGAGCCGCGCCGCTACGTGGTCATTGCGCCGAAGCGTCGCCGCCGCGAGCGCGACGATTACAAACGAGAATAAAAGAAATCATGCAGAGAGCTGTGAAAGGGCTGTCTCCTATCCTGGGAGCAAGCCCTTTTTGCTTTTTTGAAAGGAAGGGTATCATGCAGCAGGGAGATACCATCAGTGCGATTGCCACGCCTCGCGGAGAGGGCGGCATCGGCATTGTCCGCATCAGCGGAGAGCATGCCATTGAAGTGGCCGAGGCCGTTTTTCAATCGGCCGGCGGCCGCAAATTGGCGGATACGGAGAGTTATCGTGCCGTTTACGGCCGGATCATCGATGAGAACGGGCGGGTCGTTGATGAGGCCATTGCCCTCGTCATGCGTGCGCCGCATTCGTATACGGTGGAGGATGTCGTGGAACTGCAATGCCATGGCGGCATGATGCCGCTGCGCAAGATCCTGTCCCTGACGTGGCAGCAGGGAGCGCGTCCCGCCGAGCGCGGCGAGTTCACGAAGCGCGCCTTCCTCAACGGGCGGCTTGATCTGTCGCAGGCTCAGGCCGTCATGGACATCATTGAAGCGCGCACGGATGCTTCGCTGGCCATGGCTGCGGGGCACCTGACGGGACATTTCTCACAGGGCATCCAGGCGATGCGCCACGATATACTCGGCATGATTGCCCATATCGAAGCCGCCATCGATTTCCCGGAGGATGAAGTGGACGATGTGCTGACTTACGATATACAGAAAAAAGTGGTTGATATGCGCAACAAAATTTCCGGCATACTGAAAACGGCACATGCCGGACGCATCCTGCGGGATGGACTCATGACGGCCATCATCGGCAAGCCGAATGTCGGCAAGTCCAGCCTGCTCAATTCTTTGCTCCGCGAGGAACGGGCCATTGTCACGGAGATTCCCGGCACGACGCGCGATTCGATTGAGGAATACGCCGATGTCGGCGGCATCCCCCTGCGCATCATCGACACGGCCGGCATCCGCTCGACGGATGATGTCGTCGAACGCATCGGCGTCGAGAAGGCCCGCTCGTATGCGGACCGGGCTTCTCTGGTACTGGCACTTTTCGACGCGTCACGCCCGCTCGGCCGCGAAGATGAGGAAATCCTCGCGCTCAGCGCGCAGCACGATGCCATCCTTCTGCTCAACAAATGCGACCTGCCGATGGTGACGACACCCGAGCTCCTGTCTGCACGCGCCCCGCGCCAGACGGTCATTCCCATTTCGACGCATACGCAGGCCGGCTTCACGCGCCTGGTGGAAAGCATTCGCTCGCGCGTTTACGCCGGCGCAGCTGCCGGTGAGGAAGGCGATTTTGTCACGGATGCCCGCCAGGCCGAGGTACTGCGTCAGGCTGACGCACATCTTGAGGCGTCACTGCGGACGATCGAGGCCGACATGGGGCTGGATTTCATATCCATCGACCTGCGTTCGGCCTGGGAAAAGCTCGGTGAACTGACAGGCGAGACGGTCGGTGAGGATATCATTAATGAGATCTTCAGCAAATTCTGCATCGGCAAGTAAGGATTATGGCTTGCCAATCGTTACTATATAAATAAGGAGGAGTTATCGTTGTTTACTGCTGGAAAATACGATATCATCGTCATCGGTGCAGGCCATGCCGGCGTGGAAGCGGCGCTCGCCGCGGCGCGCATCGGCTGTCGGACGCTTTTGGCGACGCTTTCGATGGACAATATCGCCCTGATGCCCTGCAACCCTTCCGTGGGAGGACCGGGCAAGGGCCATCTCGTGCGCGAAGTGGATGCACTCGGCGGCGAGATGGGCGTCAATGCCGACAAGACCTGCATCCAGTTCCGCATGCTCAATACCGGCAAGGGCCCGGCCGTCCACGCACTGCGCGCGCAGGCCGACAAGAAGCTCTACCAGTTCACGATGAAGGAGACTTGTGAGAATACCGAAAATCTGGACGTAAAACAGATTCTCATTACCGATTTGCTCCTGACTGAGGACAAGAAGGCTGTAAGCGGCGTCGTGGTCGAGACGGGGGAGGTCTATCTGGCTCCCGTGATCATCATGGCGACGGGCACGTATCTCAAGGGACGCATCATCGTCGGGGAGCATACGTACAGCGGCGGCCCGAACGGGCAGCGCCCGGCCATGAAGTTCTCGGATTCACTCAAGGCGGTGGGCATCCGCCTCATGCGCTTCAAGACGGGCACGCCGGCCCGTGTCGACGGCCGTACGCTCGATTATGCGAAGATGCAGATCCAGCCCGGCGATGAAGAAGCGCGCAATTTCTCGTTCATGAGTGATGTGAAGACGCGCGAGCAGGTGCCGTGCTGGCTGACATATACGAATGAGGCGACGCATAAGATTCTGCGCGACAATATGGACCGTGCGCCGATGGCCAACGGCATCATCGAGGGCATCGGCCCGCGCTACTGCCCGTCCATCGAGACGAAGATCCTGCGCTTTCCCGATAAGGACCGCCATCAGCTGTTCCTCGAGCCGGAGGGCCTGCACACGAATGAGGTTTATGTGCAAGGCATGAGCACGAGCATGCCGATGGATGTCCAGCTCGCGTTTCTCAAGACCATCCCCGGCCTTGAGCATGCCCATGTCATGCGCGCCGGCTATGCCATTGAATACGACTGCATCGACCCGACACAGCTCAAGCCGACGCTTGAATTCAAGGATATCCATGGCTTTTTCTCGGCCGGTCAGGCCAACGGTACCTCAGGCTACGAGGAAGCTGCGGCCCAGGGCATCATCGCCGGCATCAATGCGGCCATGCTCATCAAAGGGCAGGAGCCGCTCGTGCTCAAGCGGTCCGAAGGGTATATTGGCGTGCTCATCGATGATCTCGTGACGAAGGGGACGAATGAGCCGTACCGCATCATGACGAGCCGGGCTGAATACCGCCTGCTGCTGCGCCAGGACAATGCGGATTTGAGACTCACACCGCACGGCCGCCGCGTGGGCCTCGTCAAAGACGACCGCTGGGCCCGCTTCACGAAGAAGAAGGAGGCCATCGAGCAGGCGATGAAACTGCTCAAGGGTACCGCCATCAATCCGAGCCAGGAGACGAATGACCGGCTGAAGGCTGCCGGCATCGAGCCCATCAAGAGTGCACAGCCGCTTGCTGACCTGCTGCGCCGTCAGGATGTCGATTATGATACACTGCGCGCTGCCTACCCGGATTTGCCGGAACTCACGCCCGAGGTCCGGCAGCAGGTCGAGACGTCCATCCTGTACGAAGGGTATATCAAGAAGCAGCTCGAGCAGGTAGCGCATATGGAGAAACTCGAGGCGAAGCTCCTACCGGAAGATATTGATTATCAGGATGTGCCAAGCCTGCGCGACGAGGCCCGTGAAAAGCTCGCAGCCATCCGTCCACGGTCGGTCGGGCAGGCTGGCCGCATCAGCGGTGTTTCGCCGGCCGATGTATCGGTTCTGCTCGTCTGGCTCGAGCAGCAGAAACGGCTTCGCGATGCAGAACATGCGAAGGTTTGAGAGGGGGCGTGAAGATGTTTCAAGATGAGATGAAGAAGGCCGCAGAGGATTTCGGCCTGACGCTGAGTGAGCGGCAGCTCGCGCAGTTCACGCGTTACTATGAGCTGCTGGTGGAATGGAATGAGAAAATGAATCTCACTGCCATTACAGAGGCACATGAGGTAGCTGTCAAGCATATGGTCGATTCGCTTTCCGCGTATGATCCTGCTATCTTTAAAGGTGAGATATCGATAATCGATGTCGGCACAGGCGCCGGCTTCCCGGGACTGCCGCTCAAAATCTTCTGCCCGCAGGTGCATCTGACGCTCATGGATTCCCTGAACAAGCGCGTCAACTTCCTGCAGACGGTCGTCGACGAGCTGGGTCTGCAGGATGTGGAATGCGTCCATGCAAGGGCAGAGGAGGGGGCGCGCAACAAGAAGTACCGCGAGCAGTTTGACCTTGCCGTCTCGCGCGCCGTCGCACGGCTGCCCATCCTTTGTGAATACTGCCTGCCGTTCGTCAAACGCGGCGGCCACTTTCTCGCGCTCAAGGGCAGGGCTTTTGCCGAAGAAGTCGAGGAGGCTCAGAAAGCCATCAGGGTCATGGGCGGCAGCCACACGGAGGTGCGCGAAGTCCATCTGCCGGGCCTTGATGACAAGCGTGCCATCATCACCGTGACCAAGACTATGCCGACCCCCAAGGCCTATCCGCGCAAGGCCGGCACACCGGCAAAGAATCCGCTTTAACAAAAGGGGCTGTGAAATAACAGATCCCCAAAAACAAGAGGG